>NZ_BCBT01000044.1:0-56759 GCF_001320965.1 Pseudomonas sp. NBRC 111143
GCCTGTGGGAGCGGGCTTGCCCGCGAAAAGCACACCATCGTCGTGCAATATAACGATCCCATGTCCCCTGCGCCCTGCCCGTTGTATACTCTTCGGCTTTTCCGTATTTATGCCTAAGGGTCCCGCCGCGCATGGATAAGACCTACCAGCCGCACGCCATCGAAACTTCCTGGTACAACACCTGGGAGTCCGAGAACTATTTCGCCCCGCAAGGTGCAGGCGAGTCCTACACCATCATGATCCCACCGCCGAACGTGACCGGCAGCCTGCACATGGGTCATGGGTTCAACAACGCGATCATGGACGCCCTGATCCGCTTCCGCCGCATGCAGGGGCGCGACACCCTGTGGCAGCCGGGTACCGACCACGCCGGCATCGCCACGCAGATGCTGGTGGAGCGCCAGCTCGAGGCGAAAGGCCAGAACCGCCACGACCTGGGCCGCGAAAAGTTCCTGGAGAAGGTCTGGGAGTGGAAGGATCAGTCCGGTGGCAACATCAGCCGCCAGATCCGTCGCCTGGGTTCGTCGGTCGACTGGAGCCGCGAACGCTTCACCATGGATGACGGCCTGTCCGAAGCCGTCAAGGAAGCCTTCGTGCGCCTGCATGAAGACGGCCTGATCTACCGCGGCAAGCGTCTGGTCAACTGGGACACCAAGCTGCACACCGCGATTTCCGACCTCGAAGTGGAAAACCACGACGAGAAAGGCCACCTGTGGAACCTGCGCTACCCGCTGGCCGATGGGGCCACCACGGCCGAAGGCAAGGACCACCTGGTCGTTGCCACCACCCGCCCGGAAACCCTGCTCGGTGACGTCGCCGTTGCCGTCAACCCGACCGACGAGCGCTACCAGGCGCTGATCGGCAAGTTCGTCGAGCTGCCGCTGGTCGGACGCCGCATCCCGATCATCGCCGACGACTACTGCGATCCCGAGTTCGGTACCGGCTGCGTGAAAATCACCCCGGCCCACGACTTCAACGACTATGAAGTCGGCAAGCGCCACAACCTGCCGCTGCTGAACATCTTCGACAAGAACGCCACCGTGCTCGCCGCGGTCCAGGCCTTCAACCTCGATGGCAGCGTCAACGAAAACCTCGACACCTCGCTGCCTGCGCAGTACGCCGGCCTCGACCGCTTCGTGGCGCGCAAGCAAATGGTTGCCGACCTGGACGCGCAGGGGCTGCTGGTCAGCGTCGATGACCACGCCCTCAAAGTGCCGAAAGGCGACCGCTCGGGTACCGTCATCGAGCCGTGGCTGACCGACCAGTGGTACGTCTCCACCAAGCCGCTGGCCGAGCCTGCCATCGCCGCCGTGGAAGACGGTCGCATCCAGTTCGTGCCGAAACAGTACGAGAACATGTACTTCTCCTGGATGCGCGACATCCAGGACTGGTGCATCAGCCGCCAGCTGTGGTGGGGCCACCGCATCCCGGCGTGGTACGACGAGGCCGGCCAGGTCTATGTCGGCCGCAACGAGGAAGAAGTGCGGACCAAGCACGGCCTGGGCAGCGATGTGGTCCTGCGCCAGGACGACGACGTGCTCGACACCTGGTTCAGCTCGGGCCTGTGGACTTTCTCCACGCTCGGCTGGCCGGAACAGACCGAGTTCCTGAAGAAATTCCACTCCACCGACGTACTGGTCACGGGCTTCGACATCATCTTCTTCTGGGTCGCCCGGATGATCATGCTGACCATGCACCTGATCAAGAACGAGGATGGCACCCCGCAGGTCCCGTTCAAGACCGTGTATGTGCATGGCCTGGTGCGCGATGGCCAAGGCCAGAAGATGTCCAAGTCCAAGGGCAACGTGCTCGACCCGCTGGACATCGTCGACGGCATCACGCTCGAAGCGCTGCTGGAAAAACGTACCAGCGGCCTGATGCAGCCCAAGCTCGCCGAGAAGATCGCCAAGCAGACCAAGGCCGAATTCCCCGAGGGTATCGCCAGCTACGGCACCGATGCCCTGCGCTTCACCTTCTGCTCGCTGGCTTCCACCGGCCGTGACATCAAGTTCGACATGGGCCGCGTCGAAGGCTACCGCAACTTCTGCAACAAGATCTGGAACGCTGCCCGCTACGCGCTGGACAAGGGCGAGGACTGCGGCCAGAACGGCGAGGCCTACGAGTTGTCGCTGGCCGATCGCTGGATCATCTCGCAACTGCAACGCACCGAAGCGGAAGTGACCCGCCAGCTCGAGCAGTTCCGCTTCGACCTGGCCAGCCAGGCGCTGTACGAGTTCGTCTGGAACCAGTACTGCGACTGGTACCTGGAGCTTTCCAAGCCGGTACTGTGGGATGAAAATGCGCCCATCGAGCGCGCCCGCGGTACTCGCCGTACCCTGGTCCGCGTGCTGGAAGTGGTACTGCGCCTGGCGCATCCGTTCATGCCGTTCATCACCGAGGAGATCTGGCAGCGCATCGCGCCGCTGGCGGGCGTCCAGGGCAAGACCATCATGCTGCAGCCTTGGCCGGTGGCCAATGAGAGCCGCATCGATGCCGGCGCCGAAGGCGACATCGAATGGCTCAAGGAGCTGATGGTCGGCCTGCGCAACATCCGCGCCGAGATGAACATCGGCCCGGGCAAGCCCCTGCCGCTGTTCCTGAAGAACGCCAATGCCGACGACCAGCGTCGCCTGCAGGAAAACGAAGCGCTGCTCAAGAAGCTGGCCAAGGTCGAGACCTTCACCGTACTCGGCGAGCAGGACGAAGCGCCGCTGTCGGCCACCGCACTGGTAGGCGATCTGCAGGTACTGGTACCGATGGCCGGCCTGATCGACAAGGACGCTGAGCTTGCACGCCTGAACAAGGAAATCCAGCGCCTGCAGGGTGAGGTCCAGCGTGTCGGCGGCAAGCTGTCCAACGCCGCCTTCGTCGACAAGGCACCGCCTGCGGTGATCGAGAAGGAACGTGCCAAACTGGCCGAGTCCGAACAGGCCCTGGCCAACTTCACCGAGCAGCATGCGCGGATTGCAGCGCTGTAACCTGACATTGCTGAACTGACCGGCGAGGGCTTCGCCCTCGTTCGCGGCCAAGGCCGCTCCCACAGGAATGGGCTGTCTTCAAAGAGCCCCACTATCCTGTGAGAGCGGCCTTGGCCGCGAATGGGCCGCCGTGCGGCCTTTGGCCAGTGCAAGCGACACCGGACACGAGCATGACCCAGAACAAACCCACCCTGCATCCGCGCAATCGCCACCAGGGCCGCTACGACTTCCCCAGCCTGATCAAGGCCCATCCTGACCTGGCCCGGTTCACCATCACCAACCCCCACGGCAAACCGAGCATCGACTTCGCCAACCCCGAGGCCGTGCGCGTGTTCAACCGTGCCTTGCTAAAGGCCCAGTACGGCATCCAGCACTGGGACATCCCCGCGGACTACCTGTGCCCGCCGATCCCAGGACGCGCCGACTACATCCACGTGCTGGCCGACCTTCTGGCCGAAGACAACGGCGGGCAGGTCCCACGCGGCGCCCAGGTGCGCGTGCTGGACGTCGGCGTCGGCGCCAACTGCATCTACCCGCTGCTCGGCCATAGCGACTATCGCTGGCGCTTTCTCGGCTCGGATATCGACGCCACGGCGCTGGCCTCGGCCAAGGCGATCGTCCAAGCCAATGGCCTGAACAAGGCCATCACCTTGCGTCAGCAGGCCAACCGCAAGCACATCCTCAGCGGCCTGCTGCAGGACGACGAGCGCTTCGACCTGACCCTGTGCAACCCGCCCTTCCACGGCTCGCGCGAGGAGGCCACCCGTGGCAGCCAGCGCAAATGGAAGAATCTGGGCAAGCAGGATCCCACCCGCAAGCTGCCAGTGCTGAACTTCGGCGGACAGAACAACGAGCTGTGGTGCGAGGGCGGCGAGATCCGCTTCGTCACCCAACTGGTGAACGAAAGCGTGCAGTACGGCGAGCAGGTGCTGTGGTTCACCAGCCTGGTGTCCAAGGTCAGCAACCTGTCGGGTATCGAAGCGGCGCTCAAGAAAGCGGGCGTGAAAGCCCAGCGCGTCGTCGAGATGGGCCAGGGCCAGAAACAGAGCCGCATGGTGGCCTGGAGCTTCCAGGACGACGCCATGCGCAGCGCCTGGCATGTCGCGCGAGGCAAGGCGCAGGCATGAAAAAACCGCGCCCGGACAAGCCGGGCGCGGTATCAATGAAGCATCGACAATTACTTGTTGATGGCGTCGTTCAGGACCTTGGCTGGTACGAACTTGACGACTTTCTTGGCAGCGATTTCGATGGCAGCGCCAGTCGAAGGGTTACGGCCAGTGCGGGCAGGACGCTCGGAGACTTTCAGCTTGCCGATGCCTGGCAGGGTGATTTCAGCGCCGTTTTCCAGTTGGTCAGCGACGATCTGGCCCAGTTGCTCCAGAGCGTTGCGCGCGGTGGTTTTCGGCGCGTCGATGGCTTCGGCGATGTCGGCAATCAGTTGGTCTTTGGTCAATGCCATGGTGGTGTTCCTTCCCTATCAAATCAGAGGTATGCAACGTGCTTCATCGTTATCGGGCCTGCACGGAAGGTCCGGCGAGCCTCGCCAATCGCGTATGTAGATACGAAAATCAGCGTTTGGTTCGACACGACGCAAGCGAGCTGCCAGCAATGCGCCACCCCAAGGGGCGCAAGACGGCGCAAAGCTAACACAGGAACCAGGAAATATCCGCTGTCGACCGTGATTTTATTGAGGTTTTTCGGGGGTTTGCCCGAAAAGCGCAGATTTTTGAACAAAAAACGAACAACTGGCATTTCCGCCAACATCTGGCCACTGCATCACCCCTGCCCTGCGGTAAACTGAGCCACTTTGCAGCGCGGTATCGCACCGCCCATCCTTTCAGAGAATTCCATGCCAATCCGTCATTGCATCGTTCACCTGATCGACAAGAAGCCCGACGGCAGCCCCGCCGTGCTCCATGCGCGAGACACCGAACTGGCGGCGTCGGAGGCCATCGAGAACCTCCTGGCCGACCTCAACGACAGCTATAACGCCAAACAGGGCAAGGCCTGGGGCTTCTTCCACGGAGAGTCCGGCGCCTACCCGCTCAGTGGCTGGCTCAAGCAGTATCAGGAAGAGGAAAAGGACTTCACCACCTTCAGCCGCATCGCAGTCGAGCACCTGCAGAAGCTGATGGAAGAGTCGAACCTGTCCACAGGCGGTCATGTGCTGTTCGCCCATTATCAGCAAGGCATGACCGAGTACCTGGTCATCGCCCTGCTGCACCACAGCGAAGGTGTGGCGGTGAACGCCGAACTCGACGTCACCCCGTCACGCCACCTGGACTTGGGGCAACTGCACCTGGCCGCGCGAATCAACCTGTCCGAGTGGAAGAACAATCAGCACTCGAAGCAGTACATTTCCTTCATCAAGGGCAAGAACGGCAAGAAGGTGTCGGACTACTTCCGCGATTTCATCGGCTGTCAGGAAGGTGTCGACGGCCCTGGTGAAACCCGAACCCTGCTCAAGGCGTTCAGCGACTTCGTCGAGAGCGAGGATCTGCCCGAGGAAGCGGCGCGCGAGAAGACCCAGACCCTGGTTGACTATGCCACCAGCCAGACCAAGCAGGGCGAGCCGATCACCCTGGAGGAGCTGTCGAGCCTGATCGACGAAGACCGCCCCAAGGCGTTCTTCGACCACATCCGCAACAAGGACTATGGCCTGTCGCCGGAAATTCCTGCGGACAAACGCACCCTGAACCAGTTCCGCCGTTTCACTGGACGTGCCGAGGGTCTGTCGATCAGCTTCGAGGCCCACCTGCTGGGCTCGAAGATCGAGTATGACGAAGAAGCCGGAACCCTGGTGATCAAGGGCCTTCCGACACAACTGATCGATCAGCTCAAGCGCCGCAAGGACTGAGTTCGACCGTCGCCCCACCCTGCGCGAAGGAGGCGACCAGCGCCTCCTTCGCCGATTTGCGCAGCTTTTTCACCAGCCGCTCCTGACGCAGGGCTTCGCCTTTGTCCGGCCACTGCTCGACATAGACCAACGCCTGCGCCGGGCTGGTCTTGAAATAACGCGCGCCCTGCCCTTTCTGATGCTTCTGGAAGCGTCGCTGCGGATCGTCACTGATGCCGCAATACAGCGAGCCATTGGCCGCTCGTACGAGGTACACGTACCAGGGCTTGGCCTCCCGTTCGGGAATATCTTCACTCGCCACAGGGATCCTGAGTGTCATTAGTTTGGAGAGCCCATCCATATCCAGGGCTCTACCATGTTGAAAAAATGTTCCCGGCTACTAGCCACAGCTGCGCTGCTAACGCCATTCCTGGCCCAGGCGTCCCTCGGCGAGCGAACCGCTGCGCAGATGCAGGAAAACTATGATGCTGCACCGGTTGACTGTGGGGGTTCGGCCATTTCGGCCCACGGTTGTTCGGGCGTACTGATCCGCGCGACCAAACCATCCCCCAAGTATCACACCTGGCATCATAGCCCGAACAACAAGGAAAAAGGCGGCGTCTCGTTCTCTTACCTGCGCACCGACCTGCCAATCACAAGCCTGGCTGCCGATGCCCGCAGCGGCTTTACCCTGTACCCGCGCATGCAGCGCCCGGCAGGGTCGATCAGCTATCAGGTGCTGTGCGCCTGGCCAACCGATGGCGATACCTGGACGCGCGAACAACAAGGGTGTGGCAACAACAGCCAAACCACCTCGACCGAGCGCCTGTGCCATGAGCAAGGCATCACGACCGCTCACGCCTGGATCGACGAGTTCCGCCGCTCCGGGGACTACAAGCGCCAATGCGCATTCGATGTGCGTGACACCCGCAAGAGCGAGCGCGCCGACGCCTTCTACCAGAGCCTGACGGCACAGCGAATGTTCGCCTCCGAACTACCATTCCCTTGGAATGAAGTCATCGTTCAAGCCTGGGAAGAGGACCAATCCCACAGACTGCCGATCCAGTCGTTCTTCCACATCGAAGGCATGTGGGGGGCGCTCGAGCAAGCACAGGCGGACCAGAAGGACTGGTACGAGACCTACGGCGCCTACATCCCGATCATCCGCATCCGCATGCCGCAAGAGGCCCATGACAAGGCCACCTTCAGCTATCACAGTAACGAACAGGCGGTTCCCACGTCCTGAAAAAGCGATCAGCGCGCCTGGAATGCCAGCAGGCCTTTGGTGGCCTGCTGGCGGACCTTGTTTCTTACCAGAGGGCTCCACCCCAGTAACAAGCCGGGCGTACCCAGGGCTTGGCGCGACCAACGCCACAGGTCGAAACTGTCGTCATGCTGACAGATCAAGCCGTCACGGATCACGAAACGAGCCTGGATATCATTGACCACGGTACGGCCGGTCTGGCTGAACAGGTAGGTGGCGACCCAATGGGCACTGCCACCCTGTGCATCCGCGTGCACGCTGTCGAAGGTCAGGGAAAAGTCCTTGGCGCGGGTGGTCAGCATCCGCCACATGTCACCCACGTCCTGGCCACGCAAAGTACCGAAAGCCGGATCACTGAAGACGATGTCACCGCTGTAGCAGGCCACCATGGCCTCGGCGTCCAGGCGCTGGAAGGCCTGATAGAAACGGGTGATCAGGGCGCTGTTGGCGTCACTCATGGGGCAGGTCCGTCCAGGGAATCGAAAGCTGCACGATAATCCGCGCCCCGCCTTCGCGCCATGGTCATTTGCGCCATGAATGCATCCAGCGTCACACCAGTTTCACACCCGCTCGCTGACGACCTGCACATGCAGCGCCCGCCCGGCCCCCAGACCGAAGACGATCGCCCCCAGCCCCAGCACCGCGAAGATCCAGCCGACCGCTGCCCAGCCACCGGTGAGGTCATGTACCAATCCGACCGCGAACGGGCCCATCGAAGCTAGCGTGTAACCGACGCCCTGGGCCATGCTCGACAAGTTCGCCGCCACGTGCGAATCCTTCGAACGCAGCACGATCAGGGTCAAGGCCAGGGCGAAAGTACCGCCTTGCCCCAGCCCCAGCAGCACCGCCCAGCCCCACAGCCCCGAGATCGGCGCATACAGGCATCCGAACAAGCCGCCGAGGGTGACCAGCATCACCACCACGATCGCCAGCCGCTGATCCTTGCCGCGGGTCGCCAGCCAGGGCGCACTGAGCGAGCTGATCAACTGCACCAGCACCGACCCCGAAAGCACCAGACCGGCTTGCGTGGGGCTCAGGCCACGACCGATGAGAATCGACGGCAGCCAGCCGAACACGATGTAGGCCAGCGAGGACTGCAGCCCCATGTACAGCGTCACCTGCCAGGCCAGTCGATCGCGCCACAGCCCACGCACCCGATAGGCCGCCTGGTGCGCGCCATGCCCTTGGCGCGCCTGGGGCGCCCACACCAGCATCGCCAGCAGCGCGGGCAACAGCCAGAAGCCCAGCCCCATGGCCCAACTGTCGCCGAAGTACTGGCTCAAGGGCACAGTGCTGCCCGCGGCCATCGCTGCGCCGAGGCACAGGGCCATCGTGTAGACGCCAGTCAGGGTGCCGGCATGAGCGGGGAAATCACGCTTGACGATGCCCGGTAGCAGCACGCCGATGATGCCGATGCTGGCACCGGCGATCAGGCTGCCGACGAATACCCCGGTCGCACCGAGTGCACTGCGCAGCAGGATCCCCAGCGCCAGGGTAAGGAGGATGCCCAGAATCACCCGCTCGCTGCCAAAACGACGCGCCAGGATCGGCGCCAGCGGCGCGAACAGGCCCAGGCACAGGACTGGCAAGGTCGTCAGTAAACCTGCCGCGGAAGCATTGAGCCCCAGCCCCTCGGACACCTGGCCCAGCACCGGCGCCATGCTCGACAGCGCCGGGCGCAGGTTCAACGCGACCAGTACCAACCCCAGCAACAGCAACCAAGGTCGGCGCAGCACCACGGGCTGCTGCTGGACCTGTTCGTCGTCAGCCTCGGCATCGATCAGCAGCTCATCGAGTTCAGGGTCGTGCTTGGAGTGGTTGTACGTCAGTTGTTCAGGCATGGGGCACTCGGGCTCAGGATTCGATGAGGGCCCGGCTCAGGCGCTTGGCCGCGTCCGGGTCGCGTTGTTCGATGGCGTCGAGGATCTGCACATGCAGGTCGAACACTCGTTGACTGCGGGGAAGCGCACTCATGTTGTGCTGCACCGCTGCAGCGACGACGCTGGAAAAGTAGCGGTACAACTCGCTCAGTGCCGGGTTGTGCGCAGCGTCCACCAGGCGCTGGTGGAACACCAGGTCACAGGCCACATAGGTGTCCAGATCGCCGTGGAAGTGCCCACAGCTGCGCTCCAGGGCCTCGCGCAAGTCGCGCAGATCATCGTCGGTGCGCCGCAGGGCGGCGAGGCCGATGGCCTCGGCTTCGAGGATGCAACGGGTCTCGCGGGCCTGCTCGACCGTGCAGCGCGAGATGGCCTGCACTGCCTGCAAAGGGTCTTGGGCGGTGCGCAGATAGCTGCCGTCGCCCTGGCGCACTTCTACCAGACCACTGAAGGCCAGCACACGCATGGCCTCACGCACGGTATTGCGGCTGATGCCCAGTTCCAGGGCCAGTTCCGGCTCGGTGGGCAGGCGCTGTCCTACAGCCCAGGCGCCCTGGGCAATGCGCTCGCGCAATTGGTCCACGGCTTGCTCCACCAGAGAGCGCTTGATCAACAGGGACATACTAACGTCCAGTCATCGGATGAATTTACAAGCGGCAACAATAGCGCTGAAAAGCATCGCGGGGCAAGTCGGAGCGGCGATGCAGCGATCCGACTTGCCCCGCGACAGGAACGACGCGAACTACCCGTTCAACGCATCGATCAACGCCTGGTTCATCTCCGGCGTGCCTACGGTAATCCTCAGGAACTGCGCGATCCGTGCCTGCTTGAAGTGCCGCACGATCACCCCCTGCTCACGCAGGCGCGCCGCCAGTTCAGCCGCATCCTGTTGCGGGTGCCGGGCGAAGATGAAGTTGGCCGCCGATGGCAGTACCTCGAAGCCCCGCGCCGTCAACTGCTCGACCAGGGCCTCACGGCTGTCGATGACCTTGCGGCAGGTCTCGTCGAAGTAAGCGCGATCTTCGAACGCTGCCGCCGCGCCGATGATCGCCATGCGATCGAGCGGATAGGAGTTGAAGCTGTTCTTGATCCGCTCCAGTGCCTCGATCAGGTCCGGATGCCCCACTGCCAGCCCCACCCGCAGACCCGCCAGCGAGCGCGACTTGGACAGGGTCTGGGTCACCAGCAAATTGTCATAGCGGTCCACCAGTGCGATGGCGGTTTCGCCGCCAAAGTCGATGTAGGCTTCGTCCACGACCACCACCGAGTCGCGATTGGCCCGGAGCAATCGCTCGATGGCCTCGAGCGGCAGCAGGCAGCCAGTCGGTGCGTTAGGGTTGGGGAAGATGATCCCGGCATTGGGCTTGTTGTAGTCCTCGATGCGGATCTGGAACTGCTCGTCCAGCGCCACCTGCTCGAAGTCGATACCGTACAAGCCGCAGTACACCGGATAGAAGCTGTAGCTGATATCCGGGAACAGCAGCGGCGCGCCGTGCTGGAACAGGCCGTGGAAGATGTGCGCCAGCACTTCGTCCGAACCGTTGCCGACGAAGACCTGCTGCGGGGTGACCTTGTAGTAATCAGCCACAGCCTGCTTGAGCCGGTCGCTGTTCGGATCCGGGTACAGGCGCAGGTTGTCGCTCAGCTCGCCACGCATGGCCTCCAACGCCTTGGGCGAAGGCCCATAGGGGTTTTCGTTGGTATTGAGCTTGACCAGGCGAGCCAGCTTGGGCTGCTCACCCGGCACGTAAGGCACCAGGTCCTTGACGAAGGGGCTCCAGAATCGACTCATGTTCAGTTCCCCTTCTCGTTGAGGATGCGGTATTCGGCGCTACGGGCATGGGCGGTCAGCGACTCGCCACGGGCCAGTACGGATGCAGTGTGACCGAGCTCGGATGCGCCCTGCTCGGAGCAGAAGATGATCGACGAACGCTTCTGGAAATCGTACACCCCCAGCGGCGAAGAGAACCGTGCGGTGCCGGATGTGGGCAACACGTGGTTAGGGCCTGCACAGTAGTCACCCAGGGCCTCGCTGGTGTGGCGGCCCATGAAGATCGCACCGGCATGGCGGATCTGCGGCAACCAGGCCTGCGGATCGGCGACCGACAATTCGAGGTGTTCCGGGGCGATGCGGTTGGCGACCTCGATGGCCTGCTGCATGTCACGCACCTGGATCAGGGCGCCTCGACCGTTGATCGACTTCTCGATGATCTCGGCGCGCTCCATGGTGGGCAGCAGCTTGTCGATGCTGGCCGCCACGCGGTCGAGGAAGGCCGCATCAGGGCTGACCAGGATCGCCTGCGCATCTTCGTCGTGCTCGGCCTGGGAGAACAGGTCCATGGCGATCCAGTCCGGATCGGTCTGGCCATCACATACCACGAGGATTTCCGAGGGTCCGGCGATCATGTCGATGCCGACTTGACCGAACACATGGCGTTTGGCGGTGGCTACGTAGATATTGCCAGGACCGACGATCTTGTCGACCTGCGGCACGCTCTCGGTGCCGTAGGCCAACGCCGCGACTGCCTGGGCGCCACCGACGGTGAACACGCGATCGACGCCGGCGATGCAGGCCGCAGCCAGCACCAGCTCGTTGATCTCTCCACGCGGGGTCGGCACTACCATGACCACCTCACCGACACCGGCGACCTTGGCGGGGATGGCATTCATCAGTACCGATGACGGGTACGACGCCTTGCCGCCAGGCACGTACAGCCCTGCGCGATCGAGCGGGGTGACTTTCTGGCCGAGCACGGTGCCATCAGCTTCGGTGTACTGCCAGGAATCCTGCTTCTGTCGTTCGTGGTAGCTGCGCACGCGGTTGGCGGCAGTTTCCAGTGCCTCGCGCTGGGCTGCGGAGATCCGAGTCAGGGCCAGTTCCAGGCGCTCGCGACCCAGGATCAGGTCATCGATGGACTTGGCATCAACGCCATCGAAACGCTGGGTGAACTCCACCAGCGCCGCATCGCCACGCTCGCGCACGGCTTTGATGATGTCGAGCACCCGCTGGTTGACCGCGTCATCGGACACGCTTTCCCAGCTCAGCAGATGATCCAGATGTCGCGCGAAATCCGGATCAGCAGCGTTGAGACGGGCAATTGCAGTGGACACGGTCATGACGAGGGCCTCGTTTTATTGGCGAATGCTCAGGCGCCCTAGGCTACCAGTCCATCCGCGCGGGCACCCGAGAAAAGTGGCTATGACGCGGATAGACGGGCGCGACAGCGAAGGTCGCGCGCAGAAGTCAGCCGCGGTGTCGCGATTCGACAGCCTTGCGCAGGGTGTCGATGAGATTCTGGATACGGGCGTGCTGCATCTTCATGGAGGCCTTGTTCACCACCAGGCGCGAACTGATCGTGGCGATCAGCTCCTGTGGCTCGAGGCCATTGGCGCGCAGGGTGTTGCCGGTATCCACCACGTCGATGATCTTGTCGGCGAGGTTGATCAGCGGGGCCAGCTCCATGGAGCCATAGAGCTTGATGATGTCGACCTGGCGGCCTTGTTCGGCGTAATAGCGCTTGGCTACGTTGACGAACTTGGTGGCCACACGCAGACGCCCCTTGGGCTCGGGTGCACCAACGACGCCAGCGGTCATCAGCTTGCACTTGGCGATCTGCAGGTCGAGCGGCTCGTACAGGCCCTGGCCGCCGTATTCCATCAACACGTCGTTGCCGGCCACACCCAGGTCGGCGGCACCATGCTCGACGTAGGTCGGCACGTCGGTGGCACGCACGATGAGCAGGCGCACGTCGTCCTGCGTGGTGGGGATGATCAGCTTGCGGCTCTTGTCCGGGTTCTCGGTCGGCACGATACCGGCCTCGGCCAGCAGCGGCAGGGTATCGTCGAGAATACGGCCTTTGGAAAGCGCGATGGTCAACATTGCAACGTCGGTCCTTAAGCGGCTACAGCCGGCCAGGTCATCGACCTGGCCGTGTTCGATTCGGCTGGCACGTCCGTGTGCCGATCACAGGCAGATAGCGCGACTAGCCCGGTACGCGACGGATCTTCGCGCCCAGCATCTGCAGTTTTTCCTCGATGCACTCGTAACCACGGTCGATGTGGTAGATGCGGTCGATCAGGGTATCACCTTCGGCGACCAGCGCAGACAGTACCAGGCTCGCCGAAGCGCGCAGGTCGGTAGCCATCACGGGCGCACCCTTGAGCGCCTTGACCCCGGTGACGATGGCGGTATTGCCCTCGACCTGGATCTGCGCGCCCATGCGGTGCATCTCGTACACGTGCATGAAGCGGTTTTCGAAGATCGTCTCGATCACGGCGCCCGTGCCTTCGGCAATGGCGTTGAGGGAGATGAACTGTGCCTGCATGTCGGTCGGGAATGCCGGATACGGCGCGGTACGCAGGTTGACGGCCTTGGGCCGCTTGCCGTGCATGTCCAGCTCGATCCAGTCTTCACCGGTCGTGATGTCGGCACCGGCTTCCTTGAGCTTCTCCAGGACGGCTTCGAGGATGGTCGGATCGGTATCCTTGACCTTGACGCGGCCGCCGGTAACAGCAGCAGCGACGAGGTAGGTACCGGTCTCGATACGGTCGGGCATCACACGGTAGCTGGCCGAGTGCAGGCGCTCGACACCATCGATGGTGATGGTGTCGGTACCGGCGCCCTGGATATTCGCACCCATGGCGATCAGGAAGTTGGCCAGGTCGACCACTTCAGGCTCGCGCGCGGCGTTCTGCAGCACGCTGCGGCCCTTGGCGAGCGCAGCAGCCATCATGATGTTCTCGGTACCGGTCACGCTGACCGTGTCGAAGAAGAAGTGCGCGCCACGCAGGCCGCCTTCTGGGGCCTTGGCCTTGATGTAACCGCCTTCGACTTCGATCTTCGCGCCCATGGCTTCAAGGCCACGGATGTGCAGGTCGACCGGGCGCGAACCGATGGCGCAGCCACCTGGCAAGGCGACTTCGGCCTCGCCGAAGCGGGCGACCATCGGGCCGAGCACCAGGATCGAGGCGCGCATGGTCTTGACCAGCTCGTAGGGCGCAACCAACGTCTTGATGGTGCGTGGATCGATCTCCACCGCCAGCTTCTCGTCGATCACAGGCTCGATGCCCATGCGCCCGAACAGCTCGATCATGGTGGTGATGTCGTGCAGGTGCGGCAGGTTGCCGACGGTGACCGGGCCATCGGCCAGGAGCGTGGCCGACAGAATCGGCAGGGCGGCGTTCTTCGCGCCGGAAATGCGGATCTCGCCGTCGAGGCGCGCGCCGCCAGTAATAATCAGTTTGTCCATTTCAATCTCGCCGCCAACGTTGGCTCAGGTGCGCTCAGCCCAGGCTGCGCTGCTGAAAAATTTCATCGTTACCGCATGGATGCTGCCGTTGGCGATCCACGGATTCAGGTGAGCATAGATCGCCTGCTGACGCTTGACCGGGCTCTGGCCGGCCAGCTCGTCGCTGATCACGTTCAACTGGAAGTTGCAGCCTTCGCCTTCAACTTCGACCCGGGTTCCCGGCAGTTTTTCTTCAAGGAAGCTCTTAACTTCTAAGGCCTGCATGCTCAACCTCAATCGGCGCCCAGTGCGCGCGGGTCGGCCATGATACAAAAAAGCCCCTCGCCTGCGAAGCCCATACGAGGACGCGCTGACCGAGGGGCCTTCCCTTGATGACGGGCCATCAGCCCGCCAGCACTTCATCGAGGTCGTAGACCTCGGCGATTTCACGCATGTCTGCAGGCATGCCGCGCACTTCCCAGGCCTTGCCAGCGGCCTGGGCATCACGCATGAACGCCAGCAACAATGACAACCCCACGCTGCTGGACTTGCTCACGGCCGAGCAGTCGAGCACCAGCCGCTGCTCGCGGCTGGCGGCGATCAAGGCCTTGCCCTGCTTGCGCAGTGCCGGCCCGCTGCGGTAGTCCAGCACACCGGCCAGGCGCAAGACACCCGGCTCGGTCATCGTCATGTCGGCTTCACTCATTTGACCGTCTTCTCGGGAGAGCTGTCGGCAGCTTCCTTGGCCTTGGCCACTTCGCCAGCCCAGCCGTCGATGGTCTTGTCGAGGTTGTTGCCATTACGGTTCATCGCGTCGGCGAACTGATCGCGGAACAGCTTGCCGATATTGATGCCATTGACGATGACATTGCGCACCTTCCACTCACCACCGATGTTTTCCAGGGTGTACTGGACCGGGTATACCGCACCATTGTTGCCAGACACCTTCATGCCCACCGAGGCACGCTGGCCATCATCCGGCTTGGCTGGATCGACGGTGATGCCCTGGTTGTCGTATTCAAGCAGTGCGTTGCCGTAGAACTGAAACAGGCTGCGGCGGAAATTCTCCTGGAAGCGCTGCATCTGCTCGGGCGTGGCCTTGCGCGAGTACTTGACGGTCATGATGCTCCGGGAGATGCCGTCAGCGTCGACCACCGGGCCAAGGATGCGATTGAGCGCATCATAGAAAGCTGTCGGGTTGGACTTGTACTGCTCCTTGTTCGCCTTGAGGTCGGACAGCAGTTCAGTGGTGGTGCCCTGAACCACGTCGCGCGGAGACTGGCCCGGCGCCGCCAGGGCCATCAGGGGGAAGGCCGCCAGCAGGACCAGCAAGCCACGTCGCAGGATCGAAATCATGGAAACTCCTCAATTAGCTGGTTGGGCTTCTTTCGGTTCCTTGCCAACGGAGTTGAGCAGGAACTTGCCAATCAGATCTTCCAGCACCAGGGCCGACTGGGTGTCGTGGATGGTGCTGCCATCCTTGAGCACCTGCTCTTCACCGCCCACGCTGATGCCGATGTACTTCTCGCCGAGCAACCCGGCGGTCAGGATCGAAGCAGTGGAATCGGTCGGCAGGTTGTCGACCGACTTGTCCAGCTGCAAGGTGACCCGACCGGTATAGGAGTCGCGATCCAGATCGATGGCCGTGACCTTGCCGATGGTCACACCGGCCATGGTCACTTTAGCTCTGACAGTCAAACCGGCGATATTGTCGAAGTACGCATAAACTTTATAGGTGTCGCTGGTCGGACTGGCCGACAGGCCGCTGACACGCAGGGCCAGCAGCAGCAGCGCCAGGATCCCGGCCAGGAGGAACAGGCCGACACCGATTTCCAGGGTGCGGTTTTGCATCAGAAATCTCCAAACATCAAGGCGGTCAGAATAAAGTCCAGACCCAGGACTGCCAACGAGGCATAGACCACGGTCCTGGTGGTGGCACGGCTGATCCCCTCTGAAGTGGGTTCGCAGTCATACCCCTGGAATACGGCGATCCAGGTGACGACGAAGGCAAACACCAGGCTTTTGATCAGCCCGTTGATCACGTCATCGCTGAAGGAAACACTGTTCTGCATGTTGGCCCAGAACGAGCCCTCGTAGACCCCCAGCCAGTCCACGGCCACCCACGATCCACCCCAGATGCCGACCACGCTGAAGATCAGCGCCAGCAGCGGCAGCGAGATGAAGCCGGTCCAAAGGCGCGGGGCGACGATGTACTTGAGCGGGTCGACACCGATCATCTCCAGGCTGGAGAGCTGCTCGGTGGACTTCATGTTGCCGATCTCGGCCGTCAGCGCCGAACCCGCACGCCCGGCGAACAGTAGCGCCGTGACGACCGGTCCCAGCTCGCGCAGCAGCGTCAAGGCGACCATCTGGCCGACGGCCTGCTCGGAGCCGTACTTGGTGAGGATGCTATAGCCCTGCAGGGCCAGCACCATGCCGATGAACATGCCGGATACCACGATGATCGCCAGCGACAGCACACCCACCGAATAGAGCTGCTTGGTCAACAGCTGGAAGCCGCCACCGATGCCGCCACGTCCGGCCAGGGCATGGAAGAGGAACAGGCACGAGCGCCCGAGCACGGCCAGCACGTCGATGGCGGCGCGCCCGAACAGGCGAATGCGTTCGAGTATGGATTTTCTGCGCATCAACGCGTCCCCAGCAGATCGGCGCGGTAGTCTGGCGCAGGAAAGTGGAATGGCACCGGACCGTCCGGATCGCCCTTCATGAACTGGCGGATACGCGGGTTGTCCGAACCCATCAGTTCGTCCGGCGTGCCCTGCCCCAGCACCTGGCCATCACCGACCACATAGATGTAGTCGGCAATGCTCGCGGTCTCGGCCAGGTCATGCGAGACGACGATACTGGTGATGCCCAGGGCGTCGTTGAGCAGGCGGATCAGTCGCACCAGAACGCCCATGGCGATAGGGTCCTGGCCGACGAAAGGCTCGTCGTACATGAGAATCTGCGGATCCAGCGCAATCGCCCGGGCCAGCGCCACACGGCGCTTCATGCCGCCTGACAGCTCGTCCGGCATCAGGTCGATGGCACCGCGCAGGCCCACGGCCTGCAATTTCATCAGGACGATGTCGCGAATCATCTCGTCGGACAACTGGGTGTGCACGCGCAGCGGGAAGGCCACGTTCTCGAAGACATCCAGGTCGGTGAACAGCGCACCACTCTGAAACAGCACCCCCATCTGCTTGCGGGCATCGAACAGGTCGCTGCGCGACAGGGCCGGCAGGTTCTGCCCGCCTACCCAGACTTCGCCACTGGAGGGGCGCAGCTGCGCGCCCATCAGGCGCAGCAGGGTTGTCTTGCCGCACCCGGAAGGCCCCATGATGCCAGTGACCTTGCCGCGGGGGATACGGATGTCGACATTGCTGAAAATGCTGCGCGAACCGCGTTTGAAGGTGACGCCCTTCAACTCGACCGCGTAGGCGCTATCCGAACTCATCTAGACTCCTTGCAATGCAGCCTCGTCTACATGGACGCCTGCCTTCATCATGAAGGCACACGCATCCCTGGCGGGCCGAATAGCGGCGAACTATAGCACCGCGCAAAGTTGTCCCCAAGGCCATTTCCCCGAGTCGTTCAGGCACCGTACAGCAATTTTGCAACTGCCTACGACAACTCGAAGGTGAGCGTTTCAAACATTGCCGCTATAATCGGCGCCTTTTCATCAGGCATTGCTTTTTCGACATGAGCCAATCCAGCGAGCTGATCCAATCTGCCCAGCGCACCCTGCGCCTGGAACTCGAGGCCGTAGAAGGCCTGCGGGCCCGTATCGACGACAATTTCGTCAAGGCCTGCGAGCTGATCCTGGCCAGCAAGGGGCGGGTTGTCGTGGTCGGCATGGGCAAGTCCGGCCATATCGGCAACAAGATCGCCGCCACCCTCGCCAGCACCGGCACCCCGTCGTTCTTCGTGCACCCGGCCGAAGCCAGCCACGGCGACATGGGCATGATCACCCGCGACGATGTCATCCTCGCCCTGTCCAACTCCGGCAGCACCGCAGAGATCGTCACGCTGCTGCCGCTGATCAAGCGCCTGGGCATCCAGATGATCAGCCTGACCGGTAAGCCCGACTCACCACTGGCACAGGCCGCCGAAGTCAACCTCGACGCCAGCGTCGCCCAGGAAGCCTGCCCGCTGAACCTGGCACCCACCTCGTCCACCACCGCCGCCCTGGTCCTGGGCGATGCCCTGGCCATCGCCCTGCTCGAGGCTCGCGGCTTCACCGCCGAGGATTTCGCGTTCTCCCATCCGGGTGGCGCCCTGGGCCGTCGCCTGCTGTTGAAAGTCGAGAACGTCATGCACGCGGGCGACGAACTGCCCCAGGTGCAGCGCGGCACACTGCTCAAGGACGCCTTGCTGGAAATGTCGCGCAAGGGCCTGGGCATGACCGTGGTCATGGAGCACGACGGCCGCCTGGCCGGCGTCTTCACCGACGGCGACCTGCGTCGTAGCCTGGATCGCAACATCGACGTGCACAAGACGCTCATCGACGAAGTCATGACCGTTCACGGCAAGACCGCCCGCGCCGAAATGCTCGCCGCCGAAGCCTTGAAGATCATGGAAGACCACAAGATCAGCGCACTGGTAGTGGTCGATCACCAGGATCGTCCGACCGGCGCCCTGAACATGCACGACCTGCTGCGTGCCGGAGTGATGTAAATGACCCAGGACCTGATGCAACGCGCCCAAGCCATCAAGCTGGCCGTCTTCGACGTGGACGGCGTGCTGACCGACGGCCGCCTGTACTTCCTCGAGGACGGCAGCGAATTCAAGACCTTCAACACCCTCGATGGCCACGGCATCAAGATGCTCATGGCCTCGGGCGTAACCACCGCGATCATCAGTGGACGCAAGACCCCCGTGGTCGAGCGCAGGGCAAAGAACCTGGGCATTCCACACCTGTTCCAGGGCCGCGAAGACAAGCTGGTGGTGCTGGACGGCCTGCTCGCCGAGCTGGGCCTGAGCTACGAGCAGGTCGCCTACCTGGGCGACGACCTTCCCGACCTCCCGGTAATCCGCCGGGTGGGCCTGGGCATGGCCGTGGCCAATGCCGCGACCTTCGTCCGCGAGCACGCCCACGGCGTCACCCAGGCACGCGGCGGCGAAGGCGCAGCCCGCGAGTTCTGTGAACTGATCATGCAGGCCCAGGGTACCCTGGACGCTGCCAACGCCCATTACCTGTAGGCCACGCCATGCTCAGCAAGAAACTTCGAAATGCCGTGCTGCTGGCAGCCATCGCTGCGCTGCTGGTGGCGGTCGGCTACTGGAACATCAGCCCCGAGAGCTTCCTCGACAAGCCCACGGCCCAGGTCGACGAAAGCGCCATCGACTACTATGCGATCAACGCCCACAGCGTACAGTACCTGCCCGACGGCAGGCTGCAATACGAAATGACCGCGGACAAGGTCGAGCACCTGAAGGCCAGCGAAGTCACCCTGGTGACCACGCCAGACATGCACATCTACCGCGGGACAGCGTTCCCATGGCATGTGCAGAGCGTGCGCGCCGAGGTCAACCCGGACGGTACCGAGGTCGAACTGATCGACAACGTGCGGATCGCCCGCACCGACGAAAAACAACGCGACACCCTGATCACCAGTAGCCGCATGACGGTGTTCCCGCAGAAGCAATATGCGCAGACCGCCCAAGCCGTTAGAATCGACGGCGCCGGTGGCACGACTACGGGTGTAGGAATGAAAGCATATTTGGAAGACGGCAGGATGGACCTGCTGTCCAACGTAAGAGGACAGTATGAGGCTCGTTAAAACCCTCCCCCTTTTGCTCAGCCTGAGCGCAGCACTGGGAAGCGCGAGCGCCTTGGCCCTGCCGAACGACCGTGACCAGCCAATCCGCATCCAGGCGGACAACGCGCATCTGGACGACAAACAGGGCGTTGCCACCTACACCGGCGATGTGATCATCACCCAGGGCTCGATGATGATCAAAGGCAACACCGTGACCATGACTCGCGCCGCCTCCGGCGACATCGACGTCGTGACCTCGGTGGGCAACCTGGCCTACTTCGAGCAACAGCAGAGCGCTGCAAAACCCGACAAGATGAAGGGCTGGGCCGTCACCATCCAGTACCAGGCGCAGAAGGATATCGTCATCCTCACCGACCGCGCCAAGGTCGAGAACGAAGGCAACACCACCGAAGGCGAGAAGATCGTCTACAACACCAAGACCCAGGTGGCGACCGCTGGCCGTGGTGGTAACGTGACCGCACCTCGTCAGCGTATCGACATGGTGATCCAACCGAAGAAAAAGGCCGAGTAAATGGCAACCCTCAAAGCCCAGCACCTGGCCAAGAGCTACAAGGGCCGCCAGGTCGTCCGCGACGTCAGCCTGTCGATCGACAGCGGCCAGATCGTCGGCCTGCTCGGCCCCAACGGCGCCGGCAAGACCACCTGCTTCTACATGATCGTAGGGCTGGTCCAGGCCGACCAGGGCCGCGTGCTCATCGACAGCAACGATGTCAGCCACCAGCCCATGCATGGCCGGGCCCAGGCAGGCATCGGCTATCTGCCGCAGGAAGCGTCGATCTTCCGCAAGCTGTCGGTCGCCGACAACATCATGGCCATCCTCGAGACCCGCAAGGACCTGGATCGCGATGGACGGCGCAAGGAGCTGGAAAGCCTGCTGCAGGAGTTCCATATCAGCCACATCCGCGACAACCTCGGCATGAGCCTGTCCGGCGGCGAACGCCGTCGCGTCGAAATTGCCCGCGCGCTGGCGACTGCGCCGAAATTCATCCTGCTGGACGAACCCTTCGCCGGCGTCGACCCGATTTCCGTGGGTGATATCAAACAGATCATCCACCATCTGAAGGCCAAGGGCATCGGCGTACTGATCACCGACCACAACGTGCGCGAAACGCTCGACATCTGCGAGACCGCCTATATCGTCAACGATGGTCAACTGATCGCCGAAGGCGACGCCGAGACCATCCTGGCCAACCAGTTGGTCAAGGAAGTCTACCTGGGCCACGAGTTCCGACTCTGACGCCCGGGAGCTGCCTGGAGCATTGGAAATGCCTGGTGAAACGGGCTTAAGTGTTACAGTGCTCTAGGCAAACGCTACAATTTCAGGCATATAACTTGCTTAAGATTTGGCGCTCCGGCGCCCTGTAGTGGATGGCGCATGCGCGCCGGCGAACAAGGTATTAAGCCCCAGCCATGAAACCATCGCTCGTCCTAAAAATGGGCCAGCAACTGACGATGACCCCGCAGTTGCAACAGGCCATCCGTCTGCTCCAGCTCTCCACCCTGGACCTCCAGCAGGAAATCCAGGAAGCGCTGGAGTCCAATCCGATGCTCGAACGTCAGGAAGACGGCGACGACTTCGACAACAGCGATCCGATGGCGGAAAACGGCGAAAGCAAACCTGCCGCCGAAGCCCAGGACAACAGCTTCCAGGAAACCACCGTCAGCACGGAAAACCTCGAAGAAGGCGAGTGGAACGAGCGCATCCCCAACGAATTGCCGGTCGACACGGCCTGGGAAGACATCTACCAGACCAGCGCCAGCAGCCTGCCCAGCAACGATGACGACGAGTGGGACTTCACCACCCGCACCTCTGCCGGCGAAAGCCTGCAGAGCCACCTGCTGTGGCAGCTCAACCTGGCACCGATGTCCGACACCGATCGCCTGATCGCGGTCACCCTCATCGACAGCATCAACGACCAGGGCTACCTGGAAGACAGCCTCGAGGAAATCTGCGCCGGATTCGATCCCGAGCTGGACATCGAGCTGGATGAAGTCGAAGCGGTGCTGCACCGCATCCAGCAATTCGAGCCGGCCGGCGTCGGCGCCCGCAACCTGGGCGAATGCCTGCTGCTGCAACTGCGCCAGCTGCCGGCAAGAGTGCCGTGGATGGCCGAGGCCCAGCGCCTGGTCACCGACTACATCGACCTGCTCGGCAGCCGCGACTACAGCCAGCTGATGCGTCGCATGAAGCTCAAGGAAGACGAGCTGCGCCAAGTCATCGAGCTGGTGCAAAGCCTCAATCCGCGCCCGGGTTCGCAGATCGAATCCAGCGAGCCGGAATACGTGATCCCGGACGTCATCGTACGCAAGGACAGCGACCGCTGGCTGGTCGAACTGAACCAGGAAGCGGTGCCTCGCCTGCGAGTCAATCCGCAGTATGCAGGCTTCGTCCGCCGCGCCGACACCTGCGCCGACAACACCTTCATGCGCAACCAACTGCAGGAAGCGCGCTGGTTCATCAAGAGCCTGCAAAGCCGCAACGAGACGCTAATGAAAGTGGCCACGCAAATCGTCGAACATCAGCGCGGCTTCCTCGATCATGGCGACGAAGCCATGAAACCGCTGGTGCTGCACGACATTGCCGAAGCGGTAGGCATGCACGAATCGACCATTTCGCGGGTCACCACACAGAAGTACATGCACACCCCCCGCGGCATCTACGAATTGAAATACTTTTTCTCGAGCCACGTGAGCACCGCCGAAGGCGGCGAATGCTCGTCTACGGCAATCCGCGCGATCATCAAGAAACTGGTGGCCGCGGAAAATCAGAAAAAGCCATTGAGTGACAGCAAGATCGCTGGTTTACTGGAGGCACAAGGCATCCAGGTAGCCCGCCGCACCGTCGCCAAGTACCGCGAATCGCTGGGGATTGCCCCGTCGAGCGAGCGCAAGCGATTGATGTAGCGCCGGGATGTGCCACAGCGTTTCAGTGGCAGGTGCAATACCTGCCTCTTTATGCACGGGCAACAAAGGAGAAGCTGTATGCAAGTCAACATCAGTGGCCAGCATGTAGAAGTCACCCAACCACTGCGCGAATACGTGCTCGAGAAGCTCGCCCGCGTGGAAGGACATTTCGACAAGATCACCAATGCAACGGTGATCATGAAAGTCGAAAAGCTGCAGCAGAAGGTTGAAGCGACACTCCAGATTCCCGGCGGCGAAGTGGTCGCCAACGCCGAACACCAAGACATGTATGCCGCGATCGACGCACTGGCTGACAAGCTCGACCGCCAACTGAAAAAACACAAGGAAAAACAGCAAAGCCTGCTGCAAGGTGCAGCTGCCCGCTGATCCCCCTCATCCATGATCCGACTTGAAACCATCCTGACCCCCGGCCGTTCCCTCGTGAACGTGCCGGGCGGCAGCAAGAAGCGCGCCCTGGAAAAGGTCGCCAACCTGATTGCCGAGCAAGTACCTGAGCTTGCGATGCAAGACGTCTTCGAGAAGCTCATCGCTCGCGAAAAACTGGGCTCCACCGGTTTCGGTAATGGCATCGCCATTCCTCATTGCCGCCTGGAAGGTTGTACTGCCCCCGTCAGCGCCCTGCTGCATCTGGACGCTCCCATCGACTACGACGCCATCGACGGCGCCCCTGTGGACCTGCTGTTCGTGCTGCTGGTCCCGGAAGCGGCCACCGATGCCCACCTCGAACTGCTGCGCCAGATCGCCAGCATGCTCGATCGCAAGGAAGTCCGTGATCGCCTGCGTGCCGCCGACAGCAGCGAAGCCCTCTACCAGGTAGTCCTGGACGCACAGAACGAGCACTGAACATGCGCCTGATCATCGTCAGCGGCCGGTCCGGCTCCGGCAAGAGCACCGCGCTCGATGTGCTGGAAGACAACGGCTACTACTGCATCGACAACCTGCCCGCCGGGTTGCTGCCGCAGTTGGCGGAAAACGCGCTGATCAATACCGAACTGATGCAACCCAAGGTCGCCGTGTCCATCGATGCGCGCAACCTGCCAAGCCATCTGTCGCGCTTCCCCGAATTGCTCGAGGACGCTCGCGCGCGCCACATCCAATGTGACGTGCTGTACCTGGACGCCGACGAGGACACGCTGCTCAAGCGGTTCTCCGAAACCCGCCGTCGCCACCCTCTGACCAACGCGGACCGTTCGCTCGCCGAAGCGATCCGCGTCGAAAGCGAACTGCTCGGCCCCATCGCCGACCTCGCCGACCTCAAGATCGATACCACCAGCCTTAATCTTTACCAACTGCGTGACTCGATCAAGCTGCGCCTGCTCAACCAGCCTGAACCCGGCACCGCTTTTCTCGTCGAATCCTTCGGTTTCAAACGCGGCATGCCGGTGGACGCCGATCTGGTGTTCGACGTGCGCTGCCTGCCAAACCCTTACTGGAAACCCGAGTTGCGCGAGCACTCGGGCCTTGAAGCGCCAGTGATCGAGTACCTGGCAGCACAACCGGACGTCGAGGAGATGTTCCAGGACATCTCCAGCTACCTGTTGAAGTGGCTACCGCGCTTTGCCGCCAGCAACCGCGCCTACGTCACCATCGCCATCGGCTGCACCGGCGGACACCACCGCTCTGTCTATATCACCGAGCGCCTCGGACAACTGCTGCAGCGAACCCTGAAAAACGTCCAGGTCCGTCACCGCGACCTCTAACCCACAGGATCCACCCCACGATGCCCGCCCGCGAAATCACCATCATCAACAAGCTGGGCCTGCACGCCCGGGCGGCAGCCAAGTTCGTCGGCGTGGCCGGGAAGTTCCCCTGCCAGGTTCGGGTCGGGCGAGCCCCCGACAAGCTGGTGGACGGCAAGAGCATCATGGCAGTGATGATGCTGGCCGCGGGCAAAGGCACCCAAGTGCACCTGCATACCGAAGGCGAGCAGGACAACGACGCACTGGATGCACTGGTGGCGCTGATCAACAATTATTTCGACGAAGGCGAGTAAGCTCCCGCCCCGTCCCGTCCCTCGCCTGACAACCTCAGGACATCGCAGTGTCCATCACCATCATCAGGCAGAAGCCGATGCATAACCCCAGGCTTGCCAGGCGATGATTGCCATTGCTGCGTGACTCGGGAATGATTTCCTGGGTCACCACCAGCAACATCGCTCCTGCCGCACACGCAAGCCCAAGCGGTAGCAGCAGCTCGGCAACATTCACCAGCCAGGCACAGATCACCGCCGCTACCGGCTCCACCAGCCCGGATGCAGCACCGATCATGAAGGCCTTGAACCGCGACATCCCTGCACCTGCCAACACCAACGCGATCACCAGCCCCTCCGGCACGTCCTGCAGGGCAATGCCCATGGC
Source organism: Pseudomonas sp. NBRC 111143 (assembly GCF_001320965.1). Lineage (NCBI taxonomy): Bacteria > Pseudomonadati > Pseudomonadota > Gammaproteobacteria > Pseudomonadales > Pseudomonadaceae > Pseudomonas > Pseudomonas sp. NBRC 111143. The sequence goes on from NZ_BCBT01000044.1 coordinate 25,252, forward strand.
CAGGCTGTCGGCGTCTGGCATGCCGCCGCCAGCGGAAACACCAATAGCCATGCCTTCCGGGATGTTGTGCGCGATGATCGCGGCCACGAACAACCAGATCCGCGCAGCGATCACCGGCTGATTGCCTTGCCCGACCATGGACTCCGGCGAAACCCCGGAGATTCTCAAGTCGACCAGGAACAGGCACAGCGCCCCGAACAACAGCCCGGCACTGATCAGGCCACCGGCGCCCCAAGGGCTGAAGCCAATGGACTGAGCCGCATCAAGGCCCGGGATGATCAGAGAGAACGCGGTGGCTGCCAGCATCACCCCGGCACCGAAGCCAAGCAAGGTGTCAGCCACCGCCACCGGCATGTTGCGGATCACCAGCACCGGTACCGCGCCCAGCGCCGTGCCCAGTGCGCACAATGCACCGCCTTCAAGCGCACGTAACATGCGCGGCTCCAGGTCCAACCAGGCGATGCCCCGCGCCACCAACAGCGCGGTGCCGACAAGCAACAGCAAAGTCCCAAGCGCCAGTCGGAACAGGCGCACACTGCTGACAGACATCACCTCGGAGCGCATGACAGATCGACTCACTTCAGGGCTTCAAGGTAGCGACGCTCAACTTCCGTCCAATCGACGACGTTGTAGAAGGCACCGATGTATTCCGGACGACGGTTCTGGTACTTCAGGTAGTAAGCGTGCTCCCACACGTCCAACCCCAGGATCGGTGTGTTGCCGTGCATCAGCGGGCTGTCCTGGTTGCCGCTGCTCTCCACCACCAGCGTCTTGGCCGGGGTCACGCTGAGCCAGGCCCAACCGCTGCCGAAACGGGTCAGCGCGGCCTTGGTGAACGCCTCCTTGAACGCCTCGAAGCCGCCGAGCTGCGTATCGATGGCTTGGGCGATCTGCCCCTGGGGTTGACCACCGCCCTTGGGCGACATGACGGTCCAGAACAACGCATGGTTGGCATGGCCACCGCCTTGGTTGATCACCGCTCCTTGCAGCTTTTCGGGCAACTGCTTGACCGCGCCGACCAGCTTGTCGATCGGCCATTCGGCCCACTCGGTTCCCTCGATGGCGGCGTTGAGGTTGTTCACATAGGTCTGGTGGTGCTTGCTGTGGTGAATCTCCATGGTCTGGGTATCGATGTGCGGCTCCAGCGCATCGTAGGCGTAAGGCAGTGCAGGCAAGGTGTGGGGCATGTCAGTGAATTCCGTATGCAGGTGAACGGTGGGTGGCATCCGGCCGGGCAGCCAGTTCGCTTGCTTCAGGCACGTGGCGATTGAGCAAGCGCTCGGTGCGTGGGTACTGGCCGTATTCGGCGATAAAGCTCAACAGCTCGGTGTAGGTACGCCCGCTGTGGCGCAACGCGGCATCACGCAGGGCCAGGGGCAGGCGCGGCTCCTGACTGGCATGGAGCAGCCGCTGATGGGCCGCACACAGGTAATCGGCGCTTTCGTGGGGCTGATTCAGGCGCAGGTGCAGGTCAGCCAGGTTGTGGTGGGCGATGACAAAGGCCGCTACCGCCTCGTCAACGTCATGCCAGCGCTCGAACAGCACCTGCGCCAGGGCCAGGGCTTGCAGGTAGTGCTCCCGGGCGTCTACCAGTTCGCCTTGGTCGAACAGGCGATTAGCGGTTTCCGTAGTGCGTTTCCAATGCTGCATGACGTGTCTCCTGGGCGAGGACCGTGGATCAGATACCGCCAGCTGTGAGTTTTTCCGGATCCAGCAGGGCCTCGAGCTGATCACGCGACAAGTCGGTATGCTCCAGCGCCACTTCCACGATCGGGCGACCTTGCTTGTAGGCGGTCTTGGCAATCTCGGCGGCCTTGAGGTAGCCGATGATCGGGTTCAGTGCCGTGACCAGGATCGGATTGCGCGACAGCGCCTCCTTGAGCTTCGGCTCATTGACCTTGAAGCTGGCGATCGCCTTGTCTGCCAGCAGTCGACTGGCGTTGGCCATCAGCTCGATGCTCTCCAGCAGGTTGCGGGCGATCACCGGCAGCATGACATTGAGTTCGAAATTACCCGACTGGCCGGCGACGGCGATGGTCGCGTCGTTGCCGATAACCTGGGCGGCAACCATCGCAGTGGCCTCGGGGATCACCGGGTTGACCTTGCCCGGCATGATCGAAGAGCCCGGTTGCAACCCCTCGAGCTCGATTTCGCCAAGTCCGGCCAGGGGGCCGGAGTTCATCCAGCGCAGGTCGTTGGCGATCTTCATCAGCGCGACAGCGGTGGTCTTGAGCTGGCCGGACAACGCCACGGCCGTGTCCTGGGAGCCGATCAGGGCGAACAGGTTTTCCCCAGGGGTGAACGGGATACGGGTCAGGTCGCTCAGTTCACGGGCAAAGCCCACGGCGAATTGCGGGTGGGCATTGATCCCGGTGCCGACCGCTGTGCCGCCTTGGGCCAGCGCCTGCAGGGCGGGCAAGGTGGCTTCCAGATGCGCTTGGGCGCCCTTGATCTGTGCCGCCCAGCCCCCCAGGACCTGACTCATGCGCACCGGCATGGCATCCATCAGGTGGGTGCGGCCGGTCTTGACGTAACGGTGAACCTCGACAGCCTTGGCCTCGATCACCTGAACCAGATGCCCCAGCGCCGGCAGCAGTTGCTCGTGCAGGGCCAGCGCTGCGCTGACATGAATGGTGGTCGGAATGATGTCGTTGCTGCTCTGACCGCAATTGACATGGTCGTTGGCGTTGATCTCGTCACCCAGCACACGACTGGCCAGGGTTGCGATGACCTCGTTGGCGTTCATGTTGGAGCTGGTGCCGGAGCCGGTCTGGAACACGTCCACCGGGAAATGCTGGATGAAGCCCTCGGCCAGCAGTTGCTCGACCGCCTTGACGATGGCACCGCCCTGCTCCGCGCTCAGTTGCTCCAGCGCGATGTTGGCCTTGGCTGCTGCGGCCTTGGCCAACAGCAGTGCCCGAATGAACTGCAGCGGCATGCGCTGGCCGCTGACCGGGAAGTTGTCGACCGCGCGCTGGGTCTGGGCACCATATAGCGCCTGGGCAGGCACCTGCAGTTCGCCCATGCTGTCACGCTCGATACGGGTATTACTCATCATCGGATCCTTGCATCAGTTCATCGGGGGAAATCGAAGGCAGCAACACGCAACTGGCCAGTTGCATCGCATAGGGCTGCCAGCGCTCGTTCTGCTCGCAACGGTCGAGGTTGCGCAGGTCAAGCAGCGGGCGCCAGGCCTGATCAAGGCACTGGCAGCGCCAATGCCAGGGCAACATGCGGTCGCAGGCGGTATCCAGCAGCAGACGGAAGGAGGTCAACGCCACGGTCCAGGGCGAGGTCTCGGTGCAACAGACCAGATAGCGCCCCTCGGCCAGATAGTGTTCGATCAGCCGCGGCTCGTCCGGCTCGAGGGCACAGCGGATGCGCCGACTCAACCAGCGCCAGTTTTCCAGGTAGGGCAATTCGTGGAGGACGGTTTTCATGAACATCATCGCCGGGGTTACTGGATAATGATATTCATTATTAATTGATAATTAGAATCACTTCAAGGGCGGAGCCACAAACAAAAAACCCGGCGCGATGGCCGGGTTTGTCGTCAAGCGTGGGTCAGCGGTGCGCCGTCAGCTACCGGCGACGGTCATCCGTTCGATCAGCACCGAACCGCTGTGAATATTGCTGCGCGTTTCAATATCGCTGCCAATCGCCACAATCTGCTGGAACATGTCTTTCATATTGCCGGCGATGGTCACTTCCTGGACCGGGAACTGGATTTCACCGTTCTCCACCCAGAAACCCGCAGCGCCACGGGAGTAGTCGCCCGTTACCATGTTAAGGCCATGCCCCATCAGTTCGGTCACCAGCAAGCCGCGCCCCATGCGACGGATCAGTGCAGCCTGGTCCTCGACGCCATGGGTGACGAACAGGTTATGCACCCCGCCTGCGTTGGCGGTGCTGGGCAGTTTGAGCTTGCGACCGGCATAGGTACCCAGGATGTAGGACACCAGTTCGCCCTTGTCGATGAACGGTTTGGCATAAGTGGCCAGGCCATCGCCGTCGAACGCGGCACTGCCCAGCGCACGTGGAATGTGCGGACGCTCGTCAAGGGTCAGCCAGGTCGGGAACAGACGCTGGCCCAGGGTGCCTTCAAGGAACGACGACTTGCGGTAAAGGTTGCCGCCAGAGATCGCCGACAGGAAGCTGCCGAACAAGCCGCCGGCCAGTTCCGCAGCGAACAGCACCGGCACCTCGCAGGTCGGCACTGGACGTGCGCCCAGACGGCTGGCGGCACGCTGGGCAGCGCGCTGGCCAATACTGCGCGGGTCGGCCAGCAATTGGCCCTGGCGATTGACGTCGTACCAGTAGTCGCGCTGCATCTGCCCTTCGCCTTCGGCGATCATCACACAGCTCAGGCTGTGGCGCGTCGAGGCGTAGCCACCGATGAAGCCGTGACTGTTGCCATACACCCGCACGCCCTGGTGCGTGTTGAGGGTGGTGCCGTCGGCATTGAGAATACGCTTGTCGGCATCGAAGGCGGCCGCCTCGCACTCCAGGGCCATCTCGATGGCACGCTCGGGCTCGATGTCCCAATCGTGGTAGAGGTCGAGGTCGGGCATTTCACGCGCCATCAGTGCCGCGTCGGCCAAGCCCGAGCACTCATCCTCTGAGGTGTGGCTGGCAATTGCCAATGCAGCAGCCACTGTTTCGCGAATGGCCTCCGGACCGCTCGCCGAAGTACTGGCCGAGCCCTTGCGCTGGCCCACGTAGAGGGTGATGCCAAAGCCCTGGTCGCGGTTGAACTCGACTGTTTCGACCTCGCGCTGGCGCACGCTTGTGGACAGGCCCTGCTCCAGCGAAACCGCCACCTCGCAGGCGCTGGCGCCCTGGCGGCGCGCTTCGGCAACGATCGCCTCGACCTGCTCCTGCAACGCTGGCAGGTCCTTAGGACCTACGCTCTGGACTGCACTCATGGTTTTCTCCACTCAAATTCTGCGTTCGGCGAGGGCCATTCTTCGACCGGGCCGGACAAAGCGGCCCCCGACTGGTTATCATGGCGGCGATTTCCTGCGGACTGCCACCATGGTTGATTCATACGACGACGCCTTCGACGGCGAAAAAAGCAAGACCCAGATCAAGCGCGAGCTGCATGCACTGGTCGAACTCGGCGAGCGCCTCACCACGCTCAAGCCCGATATCCTCGCGCGCCTGCCACTCACCGACGAGTTGCGCAAAGCACTGGAGGAAGCGTCCAAACACACCGCCCACGGTGCCCGCAAACGCCACATGTCGTTCGTCGGCAAGCTGATGCGCGTACAGGACCTGGATGCCATCCATGCGCTGCTCGAGCAGATAGACAGCTCCACGCGCCAGTACAACGAACGTTTCCACGGCCTCGAGCGCTGGCGCGACCGGTTGATCGACGGCAACGACGAAGACCTCGAGCGCTTCGTCCAGGAGTTCCCCGATACCGATCGCCAGCAACTGCGCTCGCTGATCCGCCATGCCCAGCACGAAAAGGCGCGGAACAAGCCGCCTGCCGCTGCGCGCAAGGTGTTCAAGTACATCCGTGACCTCGACGAGCTGCAACGCGGCCTGCGCTGAGCACCGCCACCGACCGCTTGTAGGCGCGGCATCGCGTCGCGAAAGGGCTGCACGGCAGCCCCGTCTGTGTCGCCGAGATCTCGAGGCCGCCTGGCGGCCTTTGCGCGACACAAGGCCACTCCTGCAGGCAGGGCTTGTCATCAAGCCCCGGTACCGCCCACGGTGATCGCGTCCAGCTTCAGGGTCGGCTGACCAACGCCAACCGGCACCGACTGCCCATCCTTGCCACAGGTACCGACTCCGCTGTCCAGGGCCAGGTCGTTACCGACCATCGACACTCGGCTCATCGCCTCCGGCCCATTGCCGATCAGGGTCGCACCCTTGACCGGCGCGGTGATCTTGCCGTCTTCGATCAGGTACGCCTCGCTGGTGGAGAACACGAACTTGCCACTGGTAATGTCCACCTGGCCGCCGCCGAGATTGGCGCAGTAGATGCCCTTCTTCACCGAGGCGATGATCTCCTGCGGGTCACTCTCGCCGGCACGCATGTAGGTGTTGGTCATGCGCGGCATCGGCAGGTGCGCGTAGGATTCGCGTCGACCATTGCCGGTCACCGCCATACCCATCAGGCGGGCATTGAGCTTGTCCTGCATGTAGCCCTTGAGAATGCCGTTCTCGATCAGCGTGGTGCATTCGGTCGGCGTGCCTTCGTCATCGACGCTCAGCGAACCGCGACGGCCTTCCAGCGTGCCGTCATCGACGATGGTGCACAGCTTCGACGCCACCGCCTCACCGATCCGCCCGCTGTAGGCCGAGCTGCCTTTGCGGTTGAAATCACCTTCCAGACCGTGGCCGACCGCTTCATGCAGCAGTACGCCCGACCAACCGGGACCGAGCACTACCGGCAGCGTGCCGGCCGGTGCAGGTTGCGCCTCGAGGTTGACCAGCGCTTGGCGCAGCGCCTCGCGGGCATAGCCCATCACCCGCTCTTCGGTGAAGTAGCGGTAGTCGGTACGCCCGCCCCCGCCCTGGCCGCCCCGCTCGCGGCGACCGTTGTGTTCGACGATGACGCTGACGTTGAAACGCACCAGCGGCCGCACATCCGCGGCCAGGCTGCCATCGGCCGCCGCCACCAGGATCCGCTCCCACACGCCCGCCATGCTCACGCTGACCTGCTGGATACGCGGGTCGAGGGCACGAGTGGCAGCATCGACGCGCTTGAGCAGTTCGACTTTCTCGGCGCGGCTCAGGACATCGAGCGGGTTGCCCGGTGCGTACAGGGCGGTCACGTCCTGGCTGCGGAAGGCCTGCACCTTGCCGTTCTGGCCGGCGCGGGAGATCGAGCGGGCGGCGCGCGCCGCTGACGTCAGGGCTTCAAGGTTGATTGCGTTGCTGTAGGCGAAGCCGGTTTTCTCGCCAGACAATGCACGCACGCCGACACCCTGGTCGAGGTTGAAACTGCCTTCCTTGACGATACCGTCTTCCAGTGCCCAGGTTTCCGAGATCTGCCCCTGGAAATACAGGTCGGCAGCGTCGATGCCGGGCCCTGCCAACTCACCCAGCACAGCCTGCAGGCTGTCCAGGGTCAGTCCGCCCGGGGCCAGGAGCTGCTCGCTGACGGTGGATAACATCTGGCTCATAGTCACTCCGAGGTGTGCGCAGGCCGCAAGGCGTCCTGCGAGAAAAAGCGCCGGTGCGAAACTACCGGCATGCGCGCCCGTATGGACGCTTGTTCTTCAGCGTCGCGCTCGGCGAGCAATATCGCTTCGCCATGCGCATGTTCGGCGACGATCCGCCCCCAAGGGTCGACGATCGCCGCATGGCCATGGGTTTCCCGCGGGCCTGGATGAATACCGCCCTGCGCGGCGGCCAGCATGTAGCACTGGGTTTCGATGGCGCGGGCACGGATCAACACTTCCCAATGTGCCGCGCCGGTCACCGCAGTGAACGCCGACGGGGCGCTGATCAGCTCGGCCCCGGCAGCGCGCAGGGCGCTGTAGAGCTCGGGAAAGCGCAAGTCGTAGCACACCGACAAGCCCAGGCGTCCAACCGGCGTATCGGCCACCACCACCTGCGCGCCATGGGCGTAATCGTCCGATTCACGGTAGCGCCCGCGGTTGTCGGCCACGTCCACATCGAACAGGTGCAGCTTGTCGTAACGCGCGGCGATCTCGCCGTGTTCGTCGACCAGCAGCGAGCAGGCATGGGCCTTGGCCTCGGGCTCATCGACCGGCGGCAACGGCAAGGTGCCGGCAACAATCCATAACCTGAGGTCGCGTGCGGCGCGTTTCAACCACGGCAGGATCGGGCCTTCGCCAAGCGCCTCGGCGCGACCGATCGCCGCCGCATCGCGCCGCCCCATGGCCGCGAAATTCTCCGGCAGCACCGCCAGCCGTGCACCGCTGTCAGCGGCCTGCTCCAGCAGCACGTGAGCCCGCTGCAGGTTGGCCAGTACGCCGTCCTGGCTGACCATCTGGATCACTGCTGACTTCATGACCACTCCTAGCGCGATTTATCGAAAGGTTTCACAAAGGTGATTTTAGGCTCTTTGACCGGACCTTCGACCCGATAGTGCACGCTGGCGAAGCGCGCGACCCGATCGCCGATCAGCCGATCGACAAGGAACAACGCGCCGCCGACCGCAGGTGCCCCGACGAGCAGCGCCGCCAACGGCAGGTTGTTGGTGACCGGCAGGGTCACCTGCAGGTTGGCATCGATACGGTCGCGCACAAAGTCGAGGGTGCCATCGAGCTCGAAATTGCTGGAGGGGCCGGTGACAGCGATCGGTTCACGGGTGACATAAACGCCCTCGCTGGCCACCAGCAGGCCCTTGACCCGATCATAGGCCAGCCCCTCGCCGAACAGGTCGGAGAAGTCCAGGCGCAGACGACGACCAATGGAGTTGAAGTTGAGCAGGCCGAACACCCGCAACGCCTGGGCGCTCCCCTCGACCTCGACGAACTGGCCGGTGCGCAGCGAGGCATCGAGGCTGCCGGAGAATCGCTTGAGGTTGACCCAGGCCGGCGAACCCGGCCAACGACCATCGACATCCATGCGGAAATCGCGGCTGGTGACCGTGGGCGCGAAGCCCCAGGCCTTGAGCACGTCACCCAGGTCCTTGCCGTCCAGGCGCCCCTTGTACCAACTGTTGGTGCTGCCGGGAACACCTTCCCAGCCGCCGCTGCCGTCGATGTGAAGGCCCTTGAGATTGAGGTCGATGTCGTCCAGCGACACACCACGGGCATTCGGCCGCAGCTTGACCGAGGCGCTGCCGAACAGGTCGTCACCGCGATACAACTTGTCGATGCTCAGGTCCAGGACCGGCGCCTTGCGCGGGTCGAAGGTGGCCAGCGGATCAGGCGCATCTTCGGCCTGGGCTTCCTGCGGATCGGCCGGCGGCAGGCGCAAGGTCTGCAGTTTCACCACCATGGGCGCGGCCTTGGCATCCGGGATCCGCGCATTGCCGATCACTTCCTTGCTGTCCAGGCGCAGGTCCCAGGCGCTGGCAACACGAGCCAGGCGCACCACTGCCTGGTTGAGGTCGGTGCCGAATGCCTTCAACTGGCCAATGCTCACATCCACGCTCTGCAGGCCCTGTCGTGCGCTGCCACCTGGGTCTTGACCTGCATATTTGTCCAACTGCTGCTGCCAGGGCTCAAGGTCCAGCGATTCGAGGCGCCCACGCACCCGCAGGCCCTGGCCGCCCGGCACGCTCGCATCGCCACCGCCGAGCACCAACTCGCCGCGTCCCTGGGCCAGCTTGTCGAGCGAAGCTGCGTAGGCCAACCGCGCCACATCGGCGTAGCTTGCGTCAAAGCGCCGCTCGGCACCTTGCAGGTTCATGCTGAAGCTACTGTCGCGTGACTCGCCCGCCGTCTTGCCGAAGGGCGCTGGCAGGTCGATGGTCAGGCCCTTGAGCGACGAGTTGACGCTCAGGCGATTGTCGCGGCTCCCCAGGCTGACCTGAAGTTGGTAGGGAATATCGCCCGAGGCCGGGAGTGCCTGCTTGAACTGCAGCCAGTCGGTCAACGACTTGAGCGGCACCTGGCCGGTGGCGTTGATCCGGGTCTGAATCTGGCCACCCTGCCCTTCGGCGAGAATCTGCGCAGTCACCGGCCTGTCGAAGGCCTGGAGGCTGATGCCCTTGCCGCTCAAGCCCTTGTCGAGGTCGAAGGTGAAGTCACCCTTCAAGCGGCTCAGATCGAGTGCCGGCGGCTCCACCTTGAGCCGGGCATCCGAAGTCGAGAAATCCACCAGCACCTTGGGACGCAGACCGTGCTCCAGCGGGATGTCCAGCTTGACCTTGCCCTGCAGCGGGCCCTCGCCTTCCCAGCCGGCGAAGATCTCGCCAGTACCGATCGGCGCCTCTTTCAGAATCTTCAGGCCGTCGCCCAGGCTGCCGTCGAACTCGCCGTCCAGGTACAGGCGGCTATGCTGGTCGCCCTCGACATGGGGAATGTTGACGCTGACATCACTGACCCGGGTGTCGAGCAGCAGACCCTTGCTGGCCTGGATGCGCACACCGGTATCCTCGATGTACACATTGCCGTCCACCTGCTGCACCTGCGGCCAGCCCGGCTGGAAATCGAGCGCTGCGTCATGCACCTTGAAGAACAGGCTGATACTGCGCGAATGCGCCGGGGCGTTGTGGTTCAGCGATCCCTGGTACTGGAAATAGCCCTCGTCGACCGCACCCTTGACGATGGCACTGCGAAGCCACTCATCCAGCGCCGGGCTGAGCACTTCCGGCAGGTACTTGGCCGTGTAGCGGCCATCGCCCTCGGTGAGGCCGACACGCAGGTCCATATAATCGGCCTGCTCTTCGTGGAACCTGAAACGAATGAGAAAATCGGCGGCGATCTTGCCCTCATCGCCCAGCACCTTGATGTAGGGCGCGATGAGGGTGAAGCCGTCCTTGTCGAGCGCCCAGGTCAGGCGGGCATTGGCTTTCTGGTAGTGCCAGGGTTTGCCGAAGATGGGGTACAGATGCAGCATGAAGGCATCGGTATCCAGGCGTAGTTCGCCGTGCCCGAGATCGCCGCTGATGCTGCCGCTGACATTGCCCGCTGCGGGCGCTCCGTGATACGCATCGAAGCCGATCTTATCGAGATTGGCGGCGAACTGCAGGCGCTGGTCACCTTCGGCATGGGGACGGATGTCGAGCTGGACGTTACGCAGCGTGCCGGTCACGTTAAGGGCGTCGACGACGGTCATCAGGTTGTCCGGCAGCGGTGCCAGGCCATCGATCAGCGGGGTCAGCGGCGTCAGGTCGAGACGATCGGCCTGGACATGCCACACATCCTCGGCAGCCTCCTGCCCAGGACGCTGGCGCGCTTGCAAATGTGTTTCCCAGCGGGTTTCACCGATACTCGCAGCCAACGAATCGACCACGATCTCGTAGCCCTCCTTGCCGCGGCGCACCCAACTGGACAGCGCCAGGTTGTCGAGAGTCACGGTCTTGCGCCCGGCATAGGCGCCCCGCAGCTGCGGCGCGTTCAGGCGGGCGACGGCGCGCTGCAACTGACCTTTGTTCCAGTCGATCCAGAATTCGCCCCCCGCACGCAGGGTCTTGGCTCGCCACTGCCCGAGCAGGCTTGGCGGCACCCAGCGCGCCCAATCGCTCTGCGGCAGGCTGACATAGGCCTCCAGGCGTCCATCGCGCCAGGCGTCGGGGGTGGCGCGGCTGCGCAGGTTCAACGCCAGGGGCTGGCCGTCGGGCAGGGTCGCGCGCATCTCCAGGCGCTGGCGCGACGGACCGGCTTGCAGACCAAGGCTGACATAGGTGAGCGTGACCGAATCACGGCGCCACGGCTGGAAGGTAACCTGGCTGTCGAACACATCGACCCTGCCCAGTTGCTGGAGGCGTTGCAGCAATTGGGCGGGGTCGATGGGCGCATCGTCTTTCTTCGGCAGGCCTTCAAGGGTCCAGGCACCTTGCTGGTCTTCATGCAGGATCAGTTGCAGGCCGCCGAGCTGGACATGCGCCAACCGCACTTCGCGAGCCTTCAAGCTGGCCCACAGGTCGGGCACCAGCTTGACGTCATCCAGGCGCAAGGCTGCAGAGCCTTCGCCCAATTGCAGGTCGCGCAGCCTGAGCAACGGGGCCAGACCACTCCATCGCCCTTCGAGCGCCCCCACATGCACAGGCAAGCCCAAGGCTTGCTGGGCCTTGTCTTCGAGGTCGGCCCGGTATTCGGCCACCAACGGCACCAGTTGCCGACCGAGGCTGACATACAGTGCCACCAGCACCGCGAGCAAGGCGCACAGCCCCAGCCCCCAACGGGTCAACGCGCCTAGAACGCGGGTCAGACGTTCCATGGCCATTGCCCTCCGAGTCGTCCATTAACTATGGCCGCAAGCGGTGTTTTCGCCACTGGGCGAACGGTTTCAGAACGCGTCAGAGCAGCACCACATCATATTGTTCCTGGGAATACATGGACTCGACCTGGAAGCGAATGGTTCGCCCGATGAAGGCCTCCAGTTCGGCGACGTTGCCTGACTCTTCGTCCAGCAGCCGATCGACTACCTTCTGGTTGGCCAGCACGCGGTAGCCTTCTGCCTGGTAAGCCCGCGCCTCACGAAGAATTTCGCGGAAGATTTCGTAACAAATAGTCTCTGGCGTCTTCAGCTTGCCGCGCCCCTGGCAGGCCAGGCAGGGCTCGCACAGCACCTGCTCTAGGCTTTCACGGGTACGCTTGCGGGTCATCTGTACCAGGCCCAACTCGGTAATGCCGATGATATTGGTCTTGGCATGGTCGCGCTCGAGCTGCTTTTCCAGCGTGCGCAGGACCTGGCGGCGGTGCTCTTCGTCCTCCATGTCGATGAAGTCGATGATGATGATGCCGCCGATGTTGCGCAGGCGCAGCTGTCGCGCAATGGCGGTGGCCGCTTCGAGATTGGTCTTGAAAATGGTCTCTTCGAGGTTGCGATGGCCGACGAAGGCGCCGGTATTGACGTCGATGGTCGTCATCGCCTCGGCAGGATCGACCACCAGGTAGCCCCCGGACTTGAGCGGCACCTTGCGCTCCAGGGCGCGCTGGATCTCGTCCTCGACCCCATAGAGGTCGAAGATCGGCCGCTCGCCGGGATAATGCTCGAGGCGGTCGGCGATTTCGGGCATCAGCTCACCGACGAATTGCGTGGTCTTCTGGAAGGTTTCCCGCGAGTCGATGCGGATCTTCTCGATCTTCGGATTGACCAGGTCGCGCAAGGTGCGCAACGCCAGGCCGAGGTCTTCGTAGATCACTGTCGGCGCACCGCAGGCCTGGATCTGGCTGCCGATCTGCTCCCACAGGCGACGCAGGTAGCGGATGTCCTGGAGGATGTCTTCAGCACGCGCGCCCTCGGCGGCGGTGCGCAGGATGAAGCCACCGGCGTCCTTGATGTTCTCTTGCGCCATCGAGTCGCTGACCACCTGTTTAAGACGGTCACGCTCGGCTTCGTCCTCGATTTTCAGCGAAATGCCGACATGGCTGCTGCGCGGCATGTACACCAGGTAGCGCGACGGGATCGACAACTGGGTGGTCAGGCGCGCGCCCTTGGTGCCGATGGGATCCTTCGTCACCTGCACCACCAGGGCCTGGCCTTCGTGGACCAGTGCGGTGATGGTCTCGACCGCCGAGCCTTCACGCTGGGAGATCTCCGAGGCGTGGATGAACGCCGCACGCTCCAGACCGATATCGATGAAGGCGGCCTGCATGCCGGGCAGCACACGCACCACCTTGCCCTTGTAGATATTGCCGACGATGCCACGGCGCTGGGTGCGCTCGACATGCACCTCCTGCAGCACGCCGTTCTCCACCACTGCCACGCGTGACTCCATCGGCGTGATGTTGATCAGGATCTCTTCACTCATGGCAGGCTCTCGTCAAAGGTCTTCGGTAATGATGGATCGCTGTCGGGCGGCTGGCTAGCGCTGGACGGTATCCTCATGCTGCCAGCAGGGAATGCCGAACTGCTCCAGCAACTCGGCGGTTTCGCTCAGGGGCAGGCCGACCACGGCCGAATAACTGCCTTCGATGGCGCTGACGAACACCGCACCCAGGCCCTGGATCGCATAGCCACCGGCCTTGTCCAACGGTTCACCACTGTCCCAGTAGCGACATGCTTCATCGAAAGAGATGGTACGGAAACGAACCTTGGTCGCCACGCACAGGCTCAGGGAGCGCGTGCCGTCGGTCACGGCCACGGCAGTGAGCACCTGGTGCTCGCGCTTGGACAGGTCGCCCAGCATCGCCAGGGCGTGCTCGCGGTTTTCCGGCTTGCCGAGGATCTGGCCGTCGAGCACCACGGCGGTATCGGCGCCGAGCACCACGCCCGGGGCATCGAGCAGGTTGAAACCGGCCACCGCCTTGGCTTGCGCCAGGCGCTCGACGTAGGCCTGGGCGGCTTCGCCGACCTGCGGGGTTTCGTCGATGGGGGCGCTGACCACGGTGAATGGCACGCCAATCTGCGCCAGCAGCTCACGTCGACGTGGGGAGCCGGAGGCCAGGTGCAGTCGAGTCATGGGGACATCTCCGTGTCAGTGGCGACGCGTCAGTGGATATGCAGGCGTCGGCGCATGCCGCGCAGGGCGAAGCTGATCCAGGGCCAGAGCAAGGCGCTGATCACCGCCGACCACACCAGTGCAAGCGTCGGCAGGCGATTGCCGGTCAGGGCGCTGAGCCACAGCTGGATCAACTGGGCGATGCCGAACACCACCAGGATCACCAGGCTCTGCTGCCACATGGGGAACATGCGCAGGCGTTGTTGCAGGGACAGCACCAGGAAGGTGATCAAGGTGAGGATCAACGCGTTCTGCCCCAGCAGGGTGCCGTAGAGCACGTCCTCGGCCAGGCCGAGCACGAAGGCGGTGGTCATGCCGACCTTGCTGGGTACGGCCAGGGTCCAGAACGCCAGCAAGAGGGCCAGCCACATGGGGCGGAACACTTCCATGAACTGCGGCATCGGCGTGACGCTGAGCAGCAGGCCGATGACGAAGGTCAGCCAGATGGCCCAGCCGTTTCTGCTACGGGTACTGGCCATCATTCTCTCCGGGGCTGTGCAGGCGACGCGGGTGCGGCTGGCGGGTGTGAGGTGGACGAGCCGTGGGCTGGCGCGGTGGCGGCAGGTGCTGGCGCATGGGCCGGTGCGCCGCTCGCAGGCGCAGTTGCCGGTGCTGGCACGGCTGCCGGCTTGGCACTCGCACCGTCCTGACGGTCGGCCTCTTCCTGGGCGATCGCTGCATCAGTGGCACGCTGCTCAGGCGTACGTCGATCGCTGAACACCAGCAACATGTACCGGCTGCGATTGAGGGCGGCGGTAGGAATGGCGCGAACGATGGCGAACGGCTGACCGGAGTCGTGGATCACCTCGTTGACCGTGGCCACCGGATAACCGGCCGGGAAACGCTGCCCCATGCCGGAGCTCACCAGCAGATCGCCTTCCTTGATGTCGGCGGTATCGGCCACGTGACGCAGTTCCAGGCGCTCCGGGTTGCCGGTGCCGCTGGCAATGGCGCGCAGGCCGTTGCGGTTGACCTGCACGGGAATGCTGTGGGTAGTGTCGGTCAGCAGCAGCACACGCGAGGTGTAGGGCATCAGCTCGACCACCTGGCCCATCAGGCCGCGGGCATCGAGCACCGGCTGGCCGAGGAACACACCGTCGCGCTCGCCCTTGTTGATCAGGATGCGATGAGTGAAGGGATTGGGATCGACCCCGATCAACTCGGCGACTTCGACCTTTTCGTTGACCAGTGCCGAAGAATTGAGCAATTCGCGCAGGCGCACGTTCTGCTCGGTGAGCGCGGCCAGCTTCTGCAGACGCCCCTGCAACAGCAGGGCTTCGGTCTTGAGCTTCTCGTTTTCAGCGATCAGCTCGGTGCGGCTGCCGAACTGCCCGGCCACGCCCTGCCACAGACGCTGCGGCAAGTCGGTGACCCAATAGGATTCCATCAGCACCAGCCCCATCTGGCTGCGTACCGGCTTGAGCACGTCAAAGCGCGAGTCGACCACCATCAGCGCGACCGACATCACCACCAGCACGAGCAGACGAACGCCCAGCGAAGGGCCCTTGGAGAAAAGCGGTTTAATGGGCCGTTCCTCGTGGACGACGATTCAAGCGGTCATTGCACGAGGTCAATGCAACCACCAGCCTGCGGATTGACGGAAACGACGCCCGACGGACGTCAACAGCGCATACAGGTAGCACTGTGCGTGCCACCTGTAAACCAGGCGATCTTCAGCGACGGCTGGACAGCGCCAGGACTCACTCGCTGGAGAGCAGGTCCATGGCGTGCTTGTCCATCATCTCCAGCGCACGACCACCGCCACGGGCGACGCAGGTCAGCGGGTCTTCGGCAACGATCACCGGCAGGCCGGTTTCCTGGGCCAGCAGCTTGTCGAGGTCACGCAGCAGCGCGCCACCGCCGGTCAGCACCAGGCCACGCTCGGCGATGTCGGACGCCAGCTCCGGCGGCGACTGCTCCAGGGCACTCTTGACCGCCTGGACGATGGTCGCCAGCGATTCCTGCAGCGCCTCGAGCACTTCGTTGGAATTCAGGGTGAAGGCACGCGGTACGCCCTCGGCCAGGTTGCGGCCGCGCACGTCGACTTCGCGGACTTCGCCACCCGGGTAGGCGGTACCGATTTCCTGCTTGATGCGCTCGGCGGTGGATTCACCGATCAGGCTGCCGTAGTTGCGGCGCACGTAGGTGACGATGGCTTCGTCGAAACGGTCGCCGCCCACACGTACGGATTCGGCGTAGACCACGCCGTTGAGCGAGATCAGGGCGATTTCGGTGGTACCGCCACCGATGTCGACGACCATCGAACCGCGGGCTTCCTCGACCGGCAGGCCGGCACCGATGGCGGCAGCCATGGGCTCTTCGATCAGGAACACTTCACGGGCACCGGCGCCCAGCGCCGATTCACGGATGGCACGACGCTCGACCTGAGTCGACTTGCACGGTACGCAGATCAGCACGCGTGGGCTGGGCTGCAGGAAGCTGTTTTCGTGCACTTTGTTGATGAAGTACTGCAGCATCTTCTCGCAGACGCTGAAGTCGGCGATCACGCCATCCTTCATCGGACGAATGGCAGCGATGTTGCCGGGAGTGCGGCCGAGCATGCGCTTGGCTTCGGTACCGACGGCCACGACGCTTTTCTGGTTGCCGTGGGTACGGATGGCAACAACCGAGGGCTCATTCAGGACGATACCGCGCTCACGCACGTAAATAAGGGTGTTGGCAGTACCCAGGTCGATGGACAGATCGCTGGAAAACATGCCACGCAGTTTCTTGAACATGGGAAAGTGACCCTGGGGAAAGCGTGGGTAAAAAAGTGCGGCAAACTCTAACAATGGCAGGGATTTTGGGCAAGGAGCCAATATGTTAAATTGGCAGTTTTTCCGAGCACGCCAGCCGATGATCGCGGCCGTATGACCGCCAGAATCCCGGCATGTTCCTCATTACGGAAGCATTCTGTTTCTGTTTTTCCTGGAGATCCCCATGGCGCTTCAACGCTGTGACGTGGAAAAGATCGCCCATCTGGCCCGTCTGGGCCTCAATGAAGGCGAACTGCCACGCATTACCGATGCCTTGAACAGTATTCTCGGGCTGGTCGACCAGATGCAAGCCGTCGACACCACCGGCATCGAGCCCCTCGCCCACCCGCTCGAAGCCACCCAGCGCCTGCGTCCCGACCAGGTGACCGAAAGCAACCAGCGCGATCGCTACCAGGCGGTGGCACCCTCGACCGAGAACGGTCTGTACCTGGTTCCGAAAGTCATCGAGTAAGGGATAGAGCCTGCCATGCATCAACTCACTCTGGCCGAGATCGCCCGCGGACTCGCCGACAAGTCGTTTTCCTCCGAAGAGCTGACCGGCGCGTTGCTGTCGCGCATCAAGCAGCTCGACCCACAGATCAACAGCTTCATCAGCGTCACCGAAGCGCAGGCGCTGGCACAGGCCCGCGCCGCCGACGCCCGTCGCGCCAATGGCGAAACCGGCGCACTGCTGGGCGCACCGATTGCCCACAAGGACCTGTTCTGCACCCAGGGCGTACGCACCAGCTGCGGCTCGAAGATGCTCGACAGCTTCACCGCCCCCTATGACGCCACCGTGGTCGCCAAGCTCGCCGAAGCCGGCATGGTCACTCTCGGCAAGACCAACATGGACGAATTCGCCATGGGTTCGGCCAACGAATCCAGCCACTACGGCGCGGTGAAGAACCCGTGGAACCTCGAGCACGTGCCAGGCGGCTCGTCGGGTGGCTCCGCCGCAGCCGTGGCCGCGCGCCTGCTGCCGGTCGCCACCGGTACCGACACCGGCGGCTCGATCCGCCAGCCAGCCGCACTGACCAACCTCACCGGCCTCAAGCCCACCTACGGCCGCGTCTCGCGCTGGGGCATGATCGCCTACGCCTCCAGCCTCGACCAGGGCGGCCCGATGGCTCGCACCGCCGAAGACTGCGCCCTGCTGCTGCAAGGCATGGCCGGTTTCGACGCCAAGGATTCGACCAGCGTCGACGAATCGGTGCCCGACTACAGCGCCAACCTCAACGCCTCGCTGCAGGGCCTGCGCATCGGCCTGCCGAAGGAGTACTTCGGCGCCGGCCTCGATCCGCGCATCGCCGAACTGGTCCAGGCCAGCGTCAAGGAACTGGAGAAGCTCGGCGCGGTGGTCAAGGAAATCAGCCTGCCGAACATGCAGCACGCCATCCCGGCGTACTACGTGATCGCGCCGGCCGAAGCCTCCTCCAACCTCTCGCGCTTCGACGGCGTACGCTTCGGCTACCGCTGCGAAAACCCGAAAGACCTCACCGACCTGTACAAGCGCTCGCGTGGCGAAGGCTTCGGCGTTGAAGTACAGCGCCGGATCATGGTCGGCACCTACGCCCTGTCGGCCGGCTACTACGACGCCTACTACGTCAAGGCCCAGCAGATCCGCCGCCTGATCAAGAACGACTTCATGGCTGCCTTCGAACAGGTCGACGTCATCCTCGGCCCGACCACGCCGAACCCGGCCTGGAAACTCGGCTCGAAGAACGCCGACCCGGTCGCCGCCTACCTCGAGGACGTCTACACCATCACCGCCAACCTCGCGGGCCTGCCCGGCCTGTCGATGCCGGCTGGCTTCGTCGATGGCCTGCCGGTGGGCGTGCAACTGCTGGCCCCGTACTTCCAGGAAGGCCGCCTGCTCAACGTCGCGCACCGCTACCAGCAAGTCACCGACTGGCACACCCGCGCCCCCAACGGCTTCTGAGGAATTCACACATGCAATGGGAAGTTGTGATCGGGCTGGAGATTCATACCCAGCTCGCCACCCAGTCGAAGATATTCTCCGGCAGCGCCACCACCTTCGGCTCCGAGCCGAACACCCAGGCCAGCCTGGTCGACCTGGGCATGCCCGGCGTACTGCCGGTGCTGAACCAGGAGGCCGTACGCATGGCCTGCATGTTCGGCCTGGCCATCGATGCCGAGATCGGGCCGCGCAACGTGTTCGCGCGCAAGAACTACTTCTACCCCGACCTGCCCAAGGGCTACCAGATCAGCCAGATGGACCTGCCGATCGTTGGCAAGGGCCACCTGGACATCGCCCTGGAAGACGGCACCCTCAAGCGCATCGGCGTCACCCGCGCACACCTTGAGGAAGATGCCGGCAAGAGCCTGCACGAAGATTTCAACGGCGCCACCGGGATCGACCTGAACCGCGCAGGCACACCGCTGCTGGAAATCGTTTCCGAGCCGGACATGCGCAGCGCAAAAGAGGCCGTGGCCTACGTCAAGGCCATCCACGCCCTGGTGCGCTACCTGGGCATCTGCGACGGCAACATGGCCGAAGGCTCGCTGCGTTGCGACTGCAACGTCTCGGTTCGCCCGAAAGGCCAGGTCGAGTTCGGTACCCGCTGCGAGATCAAGAACGTCAACTCGTTCCGCTTCATCGAACGGGCGATCAACAGCGAGATCCAGCGCCAGATCGACCTGATCGAGGACGGCGGCAAGGTGGTCCAGGAAACCCGCCTGTACGACCCGAACAAGGACGAGACCCGTTCCATGCGCAGCAAGGAGGAAGCCAACGACTACCGTTACTTCCCCGATCCGGACCTGCTGCCGGTGGTCATCGAGCCAAGCTTCCTCGAGACCGTCCGCGCCTCGCTGCCCGAACTGCCAACGCAGAAGGTCGAGCGCTTCCAGAGCCAGTACGGCCTGTCGGCCTACGACGCCAACGTGCTCGCTAGCAGCCGCGAACAGGCCGACTACTTCGAGCAGGTGGCCAGCATCGGCGGCGACGCCAAGCTGGCGGCCAACTGGGTCATGGTCGAGCTGGGCAGCCTGCTGAACAAGCTGGGTGTCGAAATCGACCAGTCGCCGGTCAGTGCCGAGCTGCTCGGCGGCATGCTGCAGCGTATCCGCGACAACACCATCAGCGGCAAGATTGCCAAGACCGTGTTCGAGGCCATGGCTGCCGGTGAAGGCGATGCCGACAGCATCATCGAGAGCAAGGGCCTCAAGCAGGTGACCGACACCGGCGCGATCGACAAGATGCTCGATGAAGTGCTGGCCGCCAACGCCGAGCAGGTCGAACAGTACCGCGCCGCCGATGAAGCCAAGCGCGGCAAGATGTTCGGTTTCTTCGTCGGCCAGGCGATGAAGGCTTCCAAAGGCAAGGCCAACCCGGGGCAGGTGAACCAATTGCTCAAGGCCAAGCTCGAAGGGTGACCTGAACGCCCTCGTTCGCGGGCAAGTCGGAGCGGCGGTTCGGCGCTCCGACTTGCCCGCGAATGGAAGCACCGGAGAGCACCTGCCTTGCTGAAAAAAAAACCTCACCGCCCTGGCTCTTTTCTCTGCCTTGGCCGGCTGTGCCAGCCATGACGTCGACCCACGCGGCTACGACGAAACCGGCACCGCCTCCTATTACGGTTCCCGCCACCACGGCAAACGCACTGCCAGCGGCGAAGCCTTCAACCAGCACGGCCTCACCGCCGCCCATCGCACCCTGCCGTTCGGCAGCCAGGTGCTGGTGACCAACCTGTCCAACCAGCGCAGCGTGGTGGTGCGTATCAACGACCGCGGCCCCCACACCCGTGGCCGACTGATCGACCTGTCACGCGCTGCCGCAGAAAAAATCGGCATGCTCCGTAGCGGAACGGCGCGAGTCCGGGTACAAGGTCTGAGCGACTGACCTGACTGGAGCCCTGCCATTTTCGACCTCGCCACCCTCCCCACCTTCAGCCTCCTGCAACTGGGCACGGGCCTGGTGCTGTTGGTCATCGGCGCCGAACTCCTGGTACGCGCGGCCCTGCGCCTGGCCACGCGCCTGCACGTGCGGCCGCTGATCATCGGCTTGAGCCTGGTGGCCTTCGGCAGTACCGCACCACAACTGACAGTCAGCCTGCAGGCGGCCTACCAGGGCGCGCCGGACGTGGCGGTGGGCAGTGTGATCGGCAGCAATATCTTCAATGTGCTGGTGATCCTCGGGCTTGCTGCGCTGATCATCCCGCTGCGCGTTTCGCGGCAACTGGTACGCCTGGACATCCCGTTGATGATCGCGGCCAGTGCAGTGGTCTACCTGCTGGCAGCCAACGGCGAACTGGGCAGGCTCGAGGGCGCGCTGTTGCTGCTGGGCCTGCTGGGCTACCTGGGCATGCTCTGGCATCAGTCACGCCACTATTCCCGCACCTATCCTGCGCCCGACGCCGCTCGCCGCAGCCCGGGCCGCTTCTGGAGTACCGTGGTGCTGCAGACCCTGTTCGGGCTGGTGCTGCTCAGCCTCGGCGGGCACTTGCTGCTGGAGGCGGCGGTCGAGGTCGCCACCGACCTGGGCCTGTCCGAGCGGATCATCGGCCTGACCGTGGTCGCGGTCTGCACTTCGCTACCGGAACTGGCCGCCGCGCTGATCGCCGCCCTGCGTGGCGAGCGCGAGATCGCCGTGGGTACGGTGATCGGCAGCAACCTGTTCAACCTCTTGGCAGTGCTGGGGCTGACTGCCTTGACCACGCCCGAACCGCTGACCATCTCACCCAACGCCCTGGCGTTCGACCTGCCGGTGATGCTCGGGGTCGCCGTCCTTAGCCTGCCCGTGTTCTATTCCGGCTACCGGATCACCCGCGCCGAAGGGCTGGTGTTCCTCGCGCTCTACCTGGCTTACGGCCTGCATGTGGTGGCCTTCACCACCGGCATGCCACTGGCCGGGCGCCTGGAGCGCCTGATGCTGTTCTACGTCATGCCGGTGCTGGCGGTGGTACTGCTATACACCACGCTTCGCGCCTGGCGCCGCCAACACTGAGGAAAACGCAATGACCGACAACAAGAACGCCGGTGAGCAGGTTCGGCGCCAGGTGATGGGGGACGCTTTCGTGGATCGCGCCCTGGGCAATGCCACCGAATTCACCCAGCCCCTGCAGGACTTCGTCAACGAGCATGCCTGGGGCAGCGTCTGGTCCCGCGAGGGGCTGCCATTGAAGACTCGCAGCCTGATCACCCTGGCGGCGCTGACCGCACTGAAGTGCCCACAGGAGCTCAAGGGTCATGTTCGCGGGGCATTGAACAATGGCTGTACGGTGGAGGAGATTCGCGAAGCGCTGCTGCATTGCGCAGTGTACGCAGGGGTGCCGGCGGCGATCGATGCGTTCCGCGCGGCACAGGAAGTGATCGACAGTTATCAGGCCTGAGCTCGCACCGGCCTCTTCGTGGGTAAACCCGCTCCCACAGGCACGCCGCTGTGCGGACTCTGGGGGAGCGGGCTTACCCGCGAAAAAAGCGACGCATCAGCGCAGATTCATCCGTTGGCCTGACGCGCCTTCTTCACCCGGAACGCCACCCACAGCGCTGCGATCCACAGCGGAATCAGCATCACCGAGATGCGCACTGGCGGGGTGAGGTACATCACCACCAGGATCAACGCTATGAACGCCAGGCACAGGTAGTTGGTCAGCGGATGCCCCCAACTGCGGTAGAACGGCGTAATGCCCGCGGCCAGCTTGGCCTTGCGGAACTTGAGGTGGGTGATGCTGATACTCGCCCAGTTGATCACCAGCGCCGATACCGCCAGGGCCATCAGCAAACCGAACGCCTCGCCCGGCATCAGGTAGTTGATCACCACGCACAAACCCGTCGCCAGCGCCGAAACGCCCAGTGCCACCAACGGCACACCGCTGCGGCTGACCTTGAGCAACTGGCGCGGTGCATCGCCCTGGCTGGCCAGGCCGAACAGCATGCGGCTGTTGGCGTAGACGCAGCTGTTGTAGACCGACAGCGCGGCGGTCAGCACCACGACGTTGAGCACGGTAGCGACCACGTCGCTGTCCAGCTCATGGAAGATCATCACGAACGGGCTACCGCCCTGCACCACCTTCTGCCACGGGTACAGCGCCAGCAGCACGGCAAGCGCGCCGATATAGAAGATCAGGATGCGGTAGACCACCTGGTTGGTGGCCTTCGGGATGCTCTGGCGCGGATTGTCCGCCTCGGCAGCGGTGATACCCACCAACTCCAGGCCGCCAAAGGAGAACATGATCACCGCCAGCGCCATGATCAGCCCGGTGATGCCATTGGGGAAGAAGCCACCGTACTGCCACAGGTTGGCCACGCTGGCATCCGGGCCACCATGACCGCTGCCCAGCAGCCAGGCGCCGAAGCCGATCATGCTGACGATCGCCACTACCTTGACCAGGGCGAACCAGAACTCCATCTCACCGTAGACCTTCACCTGGGTCAGGTTGATGGCGTTGATCACCACGAAGAAGATCGCCGCCGTGGCCCAGGTCGGAAACTCCGGCCACCAGTACTGCACGTAGATACCCACGGCCGTCAGTTCGGCCATGCCAACCAATACGTAGACGACCCAGTAGTTCCACCCCGAGACGAAGCCGGCGAACTCGCTCCAGTATTGATGGGCGAAGTGGCTGAAGCTGCCGGCAACCGGCTCTTCGACCACCATTTCACCCAGCTGGCGCATGATCAGGAAAGCCATCAGGCCAGCGATCGCGTAGCCCAGCAGTACCGAAGGGCCGGCCAACTGGATGGTCTGGGCGATCCCCAGGAACAAGCCGGTGCCGATGGCACCGCCCAGCGCAATCAACTGGATATGGCGATTCTTCAGCCCGCGTTGCAACCCCGCGGGCGTGCTCTGGTCTTGCATGAAGTGTCCTTTAGTTCAGGAGGCAGTGTTGTTGTGTTGTGGCGGCCAGCATCTAGATCCACCCGCCCCATTGCAAGATGAATATGCCGATATTGGTGGTGATCGCCGCCATTAGCGTCGTGATCACGATGATAGACGCAGCCAGCTCGTGATTGCCATTAGCCGCGCGGGCCATGACATAACTGGCCGCCGCCGTCGGGCTGCCAATATAGAGAAACAGGATCCCCAGCTCCGCGCCGCGAAACCCGCACAGCCAGGCGCCCAGGGTGGCCACCAGCGGCAGCCAGACCATCTTCACCAGGCTGGCATCCACCGCGAGCTTGCCGCTGTCGCGCAGGGCTGCCAGCGACAGGGTGCCGCCGATGCAGATCAGCGCCAGTGGCAGGGTCATCTGCGCCAGGTAGTCACCCGAGGTCAGCAACCAGTTGGGCAGGGGCACCTGCCCATACGCCATGGGCGTCGCTGCCAGCACGCTGATGATCAGCGGGTTGCTGAAGATGCTCTTGCACAGGCTCCACGGGTCGGATTTCAAGCTCGGGCTGTACACCGCCAACACCACCGTCGACAGCGAGTTGTAGAGCAGGATCACCAGCCCGGCGAGTACCGCACCGAGGGAAATCCCGTAGTCGCCATAGAGGCTGGCCGCCAGTGCCAGGCCGATCACTCCGTTGTTGCCGCGAAACGCACCTTGCGTGTAGATGCCGCGGTCCTCTGGCGGGCTGCGCCAGATCGCCAGCCCCCAGGAGAGCGCAAAGCACACCAGGGTCGCGAGGATGAAGTAGAGGATGACCCCGGGCTTGACCGCCGTCGACAGGTCGGCGTGATAGATACCCAGGAACAGCAGCGCCGGCATGCAGGTGTTGAACACCAGCGAGGACGCGACCTTGATGAAGTTGTCATCGATCAAGCGGATGCGCTTGAGGAGCACGCCCATGAACAGCATGGCGAAAACCGGGGCCGTGATGTTCAACGTCTGGATAAGAAGGGCGAGCATTGCGCGCGATCCTGGAGAAGGTTGCCGATAGGGGGCTAATCATACGTCAGTGCCAGGTGATTGCGTCCGCCATGGATGAAGGATCTGTCCACAAACAGATCTTGACGTAGGAAATTTCCATCCTATTATCAAAATAACTGTATATGCGTACAGTTAATTGGAATTTTTCAGACATCGCATGGAGCAAACAATGTCAGAAATGCAATCACTGCCCGCAACCGGCCAGGCCAATCTGCTGGTCGCGGACCTCGACCGCTTGTTCGACCCTGAGGGCGTCCCCCTGGAGGGAGCGCACACGCATCTGGTGCTGGTGGTGGACGGCCATCACACCGTCAAATATCACCGCCTGCCGCCACTCGACACACCGAAGCCCAGCGGTCCCGAGCTGCGTTTCGAAGGCGGCGAACACACCGCCATCGGCGACAACATCCTGCTGCGCTTTGCCGCCAACCAACCACCGGTCGTGGCGCACCAGTCACCTCTGCCGTTGCCCAATGGCCTGAGCCTGACTTACGGCCAAGTGGTGGCTCTTGGCGGTGACTTCTATGGTGTGCCCGAACGCCCCATCGCCGATGGAGCAACACCCGCCGAACGCATCGAACGTTTCCTCCAGGCTTTCGACTCCTTGGCCCGCCTGCCGGCCTCCCGTGCCGAAGCCCAGGACATTCTGGCGGTCATGCAGGAAGAGATCTCGGCGGCCAATCGCGCCATCAAGGACGGCCGTCAACCCCATGAAGCCTATGACGCACTGGGCGACAGCCTGTCGGCGCGCTGGAATCGCATCACCGGAGGCGGCAGCGTGGCTTCGGATCTACTGCCACTGGGCCGCTACCTGAAACTGGCCGCCAGCAACTGGGACCATTTCGGCCGTTCGGCCCTGCTGGCTTACCAGGCCGGCCACGGCGCTGCACTGCAGCAGGCACTGCGCGCCCGTGACAGCGGCGACGAACGCGACCTGCAACTGGCCTATGCCATGAACGCCTTCGCCGACCACTTCCTTACCGACCTGTTCTCCGCCGGCCACCTGCGCGTACCGCGCAAGGCCCTGGCCGACACGGTCACGCCGAGCGATATCGGCTCGCTGGTGTCGCGCTTCATGCACGACGAGGACAGCAAGTATGGCCTGCGCGTACGCAATGCCGAAGGCGAGCAATGGCGGGCCTATGGCGACAAGCGTTATTTCGACAGCGTCGATGTGGCCAACCGACGCCAGGTCGGCCGCGCGGTACAGCGTTCGGCCGACGAAGTGTTCCAAGCCTTCGACAAGGGGCAGGCCACGTCGCCGGAGCAGTACGCCGCCCTGCGCCTGACGCCAGACCTGCAGGCAGCCGAACAGGACCTGGTGCCCGGCAATTTCGCTCCGCTCTACCGCCAGCAAGGCTCGACGGTGCTGCGACGCAAGAATGTGGCCGACCTCAACGACGGCCAGTACACCCGTGATTGGTGGGGCTGGAGCACTTACCTGCTGCTCAAGGACTACAAGCCCAACCGCCCGACGGGCTTCATCGATGCCCCGACAGCCTCGCCAGCCATCGTTGCCAACGGTTGGCAACGTCGCGAGCCGGATGGCCTGAACTGGCGTCGGGGTAACGCCGTGCGCTATGCCTTCAGTGTCGACGATGGCATCAACGAATCCTATATCGGCCCTTGGAATCCCTATAGCGAGCTGGGCGAGCAGTTCCACCCGACCGTGCAACTACCGCTCGATGCCCAACGCCGTGGGCGCAACCTGTTCCGCCAGTTTCGCGATGGCGCACCAGAGCTGATCGCTCGCCTCGACGGGCAGGCCACCACCTATATCGACCGTAACGCGTGACAAGGAGGTCACCGATGAACATCAGGATCAAACTGGAACTGGCTTCAGGCCAGTCGCTGCAAGGAATGCCGCTGGAGTTGCTGCGCGATGGGCAAGTGGTCGGGCGGGCGCGGGTGGGGCGGGATGGAGAGGTGTCGTTCGCGGTCGAGCCAGGCACAGGTGCGCTGGCGGTGCGAATGGATCGGGCAGTGATCGGGGGCTGATCTTCGCGGCGCCTGCTTCACGGGCAAGTCGGAGCAGACGCCGCGGTCTACCGATCGATCAGCGCCGCACCGGGCGCTTCTGCAGCTTGCGCTGCAAGGTGCGCCGGTGCATGCCCAGCGCCCGCGCCGTGGCGGAGATATTGCCCTCGTGCTCGGTCAACACGCGCTGGATATGCTCCCACTGCAGGCGGTCCACCGACATCGGGTTTTCCGGCACCAGGGTATCGAGGTCGGCATGTTCGGACAGCAGCGCCGCCAGCACATCGTCGGCGTCGGCCGGCTTGCACAGGTAGTTGCAAGCACCGCGCTTGATCGCCTCAACCGCAGTGGCGATGCTCGAATAGCCGGTCAGGATCAGCACGCGCATCTCCGGGTCCAGTTCCAGCAGCTTGGGCAACAGGACCAGGCCCGAGTCGCCCTCCATCTTCAAGTCCAGCGTGGCGTAGTCCGGCAAGTCCTGCTGGGCCAGGATCAATCCCTCTTCGGCGCTGGCGGCGGTGCTCACCCGAAAACCGCGGCGGCTCATGGCGCGGGCCATCACCCGGGTAAAGGTGGCGTCATCATCCACCAGCAGCAGGTGCGGCAGCTCTTCGCCTTCGATCTGGTTCTCGTCGCTCATCGTTCATCTCCTCGCTTGCCATGGGGCAGGCGCAGCTCGGTCAGGGTGCCGCCCTCTTCATGACTATAGAGTTTCACCGAGCCCCCCGCGCGGGTCACGCTGGCCTTGCTCAGGAACAGGCCCAGGCCGAAGCCTTTGCCCTTGGTGGTAAAGAAGGGTTTGCCGATCGCCTCGGCGATGGCCACCGGTACGCCGGCGCCATGGTCGCGGATGCTGATCAGGATATCCTGGGCATCCCAGTCCAGACGCACTTCGAGGTCATTCGGACAGGCATCGGCGGCGTTGTTCAGCAGGTTGAGCAGCGCCTGGGTGAGGTCGGGTGGCGGAATCAGCCGCGGCACCTCGCCATCGCGCAGGCGCTGGAAGCGGTAACTGGCTTCAGGGCGCATCAGGTGCCAGCGGTTGAGCGCCTCGTCGAGCCAGGCGGTGACCTCCTGCTCCTGCACATTCATGCGTCGGTTGGCTTCGGCGGCACGCACCAGTTGCTGCAGCGTCTGCTTGCACAGCTTGACCTGGTCCTGCAGTACCGCAAGGTCTTCCTGCAACTGCGGATCGGTATGGTCCTGGCGCATCTCGTTGATCAGCACGCTCATGGTCGCCAACGGCGTGCCCAGCTCGTGGGCGGCCCCAGCGGCCTGGGTGGCCACGGCCAGCAACTGTTCATCGCGCAGGCTTTCCTCGCGCCGCTCGGCACGCATCTGCTCCTGGCGGCGCAGCTCTTCGGCCATGCGCGCGGCGAAGAAGGTAATGACAGCAGCGGCCAGGGCGATGCTCAGCCACATGCCATACACCTGCATGGTGTCGCGCGCCAGCGGCAGCGTCTCCAGCGGGTAGAACTGCACCAGCAGCAGGCTGTAGGCGACCAGCGCAATGCCCGACAACACCAGTGAATAGATCCACGGCAGGGTCACGGCAGCAATCGCCAGCGGTACCAGGTAATAGGACACGAAGGGGTTGGTCGAGCCTCCCGAGTAGTACAGCAAGGCACTGTGGATCAGCAGGTCACAGGCCAGTTGCAGGGCGTACTCCATCTCAGTGACCGGCAAGGTCAGGCGCAGCCGCAAGGCGGTGAAGGCACACAGCAACGACGATAGCGCCAGGGTTGCCACCAGCGACAGCCATGGCAGCGGCAGCAGCTCGGTCCAGTAGGCCACGCCCACGGAGCCGGCCTGGGCGGCCAGGACCAGGATGCGAATGATGGTCAGGCGCCAGAGGTTCTGGCGAGTGGCGGACATTGGGTGTGCGGGGGCGAGCATGAGCTCTCCTGATGAGTGCTCCAGGACAATCGGCTGGAGTATACCGAAGCCATGGCCCCCGCTGCAGCAATGCGGCAAAGCGCCACACTCTGTCACAAAGTCATGATGGCATTGTTGAACCCACTACACTGTTTCCGGTCTGATTGGCCATGCGTGGAATGGACATCATCCCCACGCTTTCTATTTGAAGGAGTCATACATGCACATTTCCCGTCGCAGCGCCGCGTTCGTCCTGTCTTGTGGCATGCTCGCCAGCCTGCAGGCCCTGGCCGCAGACGAGCCACGCTACAACCAGGTTTCGCTGCGCGCCGAGGTCAGCAAGGAAGTGGCCCGCGACCTGATGGTCGTCACCCTTTACAGCGAAGCGCAGAACACCGACCCGGGCAAGCTCGCCAAGCAGATCACCGAGACCATGAACAAGGCGGTCCAGCAGGCCCGCGAAGTCAAGGACGTGAAGATCAGCCAAGGCAGCCGTAACAGCTATCCGGTCTACGACACCAAGGGCCAGAAGATCACCGGCTGGCGCGAGCGCGCCGAACTGCGCCTGGAAAGCGCCGACTTCCCTGCCCTGTCCAAGCTCACCGGTGAACTGCTGCAGGAACTGAAGATGGGCGGCATGGACTTCTCCATCGCCCCGGCCACCCGCAAGGCCAGTGAAGACGAGCTGCTCAAGGATGCAGTCAACGCCTTCAAGGCCCGCGCCCAACTGGCTACCGAGGCCCTCGGCGGCAAAGGCTACAAAGTGGTCAGCCTGAACCTCAACAGCAGCGGCTACCCGCGCCCCTACATGCGCAGCGCACCGATGGCGATGAAAGCCATGGCTGCGGATGAAGCGGCCTCGCCGGATATCGAAGCGGGCACCAGCGAAGTCAGCATGAATGCCGACGGGCTGATCGAAGTACAGATGCCGTGATCGCGGCTGCGCTCGACTGAGCGACCGGGGCCGCCGCCAGGACGGCCCCTTCCCTCCCCATCTCGCCGCACCTGTCGCAATGACAGCGGCGAAGCCCTTACCGCAGCTCTTCAGATGAATATTCCTACGCACCCTTAAAGTGCATCCTACATCCCTCAACGCTTCGAAACATGTCGCAAAATGCCAGCTTTTTTCTTGCGCAAACGTTCAACCTACGCAAAATTTACATGAATGCGACATCCATGTACGACCGTGCCACATTTCTGGCGCCGACTATCCTGTTGAGTGTTGCAATGGGTACACCCCCTGCATAAGTATCCGCAGGTCGGCTCACGAGGCCACCTCAAATCAAAAATGACAACAATGAGGCCACCATGCTCAAACACGCAGTCATTCCGTTCCTGGTAGGCGCAGGCCTGCTGGCTGGCGCCCCTGCCGCCCTCGCCGCGTCCAACCTGGTGTTCTGCTCCGAAGGCAGCCCCGCCGGTTTCGACCCGGGCCAATACACCACCGGAACCGACTTCGACGCCTCGGCCGAAACGATCTTCAACCGCCTGACCCAGTTCGAGCGTGGCGGCACCGCCGTCGTCCCCGGCCTGGCCACCAAATGGGACGTTTCCGACGACGGCAAGACCTACACCTTCCACCTGCGTGAAGGGGTCAAGTTCCACACCACCGACTACTTCAAGCCAAGCCGTGAATTCAACGCCGACGACGTGCTGTTCACCTTCAACCGCATGCTCGACAAGGACATGCCGTTCCGCAAGGCCTACCCCACCGAATTCCCGTACTTCACCGACATGGGCATGGACAAGAACATCGCCAAGCTCGAGAAGGTCGACGAACACACCGTACGCTTCACCCTCAACGAAGTGGACGCCGCGTTCATCCAGAACCTGGCGATGAGCTTCGCCTCGATCCAGTCCGCCGAGTACGCCGATCAGTTGCTCAAGCAGGGCAAGGCCGCCGACATCAACCAGAAGCCGGTCGGCACCGGTCCATTCGTGTTCAACAGGTACCAGAAGGATGCGTTGATCCGCTACAAGGGCAACAAGGACTACTGGAAACCGGACGACGTGAAGATCGACAACCTGGTCTTCGCCATCAGCACCGACGCCTCGGTGCGCATGCAGAAGCTCAAGCGCGACGAGTGCCAGGTCACGCTGTTCCCACGCCCAGCCGATATCGAGCCGCTGAAGAAGGATCCGAAGCTGCAGATGCCTGAACAGGCCGGCTTCAACCTCGGCTACATCGCCTACAACGTGATGGACAAGATCAAGGGCAGCAACGAGCCCAACCCCATGGCCCAGCTCAAGGTGCGCGAGGCGCTGGACATGGCGGTGAACAAGCAGCAGATCATCGATTCGGTGTACCAGGGTGCCGGCCAGCTGGCAGTCAATGCCATGCCACCGACCCAGTGGTCCTACGACACCACCATCAAGGACGCCAAGTACGATCCGGAAAAAGCCAGGCAGCTGCTCAAGGAAGCTGGCGTCAAGGAAGGCACCGAGATCACCCTGTGGGCCATGCCGGTGCAACGCCCCTACAACCCCAACGCCAAGCTGATGGCCGAGATGCTGCAGTCGGACTGGTCCAAGATCGGCATCAAGGCCAAGATCGTCAGCTACGAATGGGGCGAGTACATCAAGCGCTCCAAGGGCGGCGAAAACGGCGCCATGCTGATCGGCTGGAGCGGCGACAACGGTGACCCGGACAACTGGCTCGGCACCCTGTTCGGTTGCGACGCGCTGGAGGGTAACAACTTCTCCAAGTGGTGCTACAAGCCGTACGACGACATCATCAAGCAGGCCAAGGCCACCTCCGACCAGGCCAAGCGCACGGAGCTGTACAAGCAGGCGCAGCACATCATCAAGGAGCAGGTGCCGATGACCCCTATCGCCCACTCCACTGTCTATCAGCCGATGAGTGCGAAAGTGAAGGACTTCAAGATCAGCCCGTTCGGACTGAACTCCTTCTATGGCGTAAGCGTGGAGAAATAGCGCCCAGCCAGCCCCGTCATTTGTCGGGGCTGGCGTGAGCACGGCGGGGCGCCGAAATTTCTCGGCAAACTTCCGAAATTTCTTACGCCACTA
>NZ_BCBT01000045.1:0-56542 GCF_001320965.1 Pseudomonas sp. NBRC 111143
GAACCGGGAACCTTCCCTTTTTGGCTAGGCGTGAAACAATGGTCATTTTCCCTATACCCAAAATGACCAGGAGGCCCGCATGAAAGTCGCACGCATCTACCTGCGCGTGATGTCATTTTCAGAAGACGACTGCACGGAATATCAGGAGTCGGCTGCACTGGTGGATTGCAGCGCGGTGTACAGGGCCGTCTTGCTCACCTTGAGCCGTGTAGCGGCCTCTCGGACATTAAGCCCGTTGGCGATGTGCTCCCGCGCTCGCTGCAACTTGTCGGCGGTGACAACCGGCTTTCGCCCGCCCTTCCTCCCACGAGCGGCGGCGGCAGTCAACCCGGCCTTGGTGCGCTCGCGGATCAAGTCGCGCTCGAACTGGCCCAGCGCGCCGAACACGTGGAAGATGAGCCGCCCGCCTGGCGTGGTGGTGTCGATGGCTTCCGTCAGAGAACGGAAGCCGACGCCTCGCGCTTCCAGCGCGCCTATCGTTTCGATTAGGTGCGGCATAGAGCGCCCGAGCCGATCCAGCCGCCAGACGGCCAGCACGTCGCCGTCGCGCAGGTAGGCCAGCGCATCAGCCAAGCCGGGGCGGTCGGCCTTGGCCCCGGAAGCCGTGTCCTCGAAAACGCGCTCGCAGCCTGCCTTGCGTAGCGCATCCGTCTGCAAGGCGGTGTCCTGTTCCGCCGTCGATACCCGCGCATAGCCGATCAGTGCCATTTGCCGCCTCTCTTGTCCGTCATTCCGTCCGCCTATCTTAATGTCCGACAACCCGTTGTGCAATAACTTTGCTGGACAGTGTCCGGCATGGCCGACTAATGATCGTTTGACGGACATTGACGGTAAGGCATTTTTGCATTACTATGTGAAGCATCAACCTTGATTGCGAGGGCAAACCACCATGACCACATTGACCGTTACCGCACGGGGACAAGTGACGTTTCGGAAGGACGTACTGCAACACCTCGGCATCAGGCCAGGCGACAAGATCGAGCTGGACTTGTTGCCAGACGGTCGGGGCGTGCTCAAGGCGGCACGGCCCGCAGGGACGATAGCCAGCTTTGTCGGCCTGCTCGCGGGCAAGACGCAGAAGGTTGCCACCATCGAAGAAATCAACGAGGCGGCGGCGCAAGGCTGGGCAGGTAAGCAATGAAGGTCGCAGTCGATACCAACGTCCTTGTGCGTGCGGTTGTGCGTGACGATCCCGCACAAGCGGACGTTGCCGCCGCAGTCTTGACCGACGCCGAGTTGATCGCGGTCGCGCTGCCGTGCCTATGCGAATTTGTTTGGGTGCTGCTGCGTGTCTACGGCTTCCAGCAAGCCGACGCGGCCAGCGCGATCCGGGCACTACTGGCCGCCGCGAATGTGGAAGTGAACCGGCCTGCCGTGGAGGCTGGCTTGCTGGTGCTCGACGCGGGCGGAGACTTTGCCGATGGCGTCATTGCCTACGAAGGCAACTGGCTTGGCGGGGAAACCTTCGTTTCCTTCGATAAGAAGGCGGTGGCACTTCTCACGGCGCAAGGGCAATCAACGCGCCTTTTGTGACGGACATGAGCATGAACGAATTCCGCCGACTGGCCGCGAAGATCGACCAACACATGCAGCAGCTTGCCGCCCAGGGTGTCAGCGAGGCCCATGCCATCATCAATCGCATGATGGGGTACGGGCCTGACCTGCACAGGATTTGGGTCGGCACATCCGATCAGCAGCTCATGGCGCTGTCCCGCGAGTTCCCAGGGTTCTACCGCTACGCCCGCATCATGGAAGAGGCATCCGAAGCCGAGCGCCGCAAGGCTTCGCGGCCCTATGACGGCATGGCCGAGTTCTCCGAACAGCACAAGCAAATGGGCGCGCAACTGCTGACCACGGCGGCCACGCTTGAGCGTGGCTACCAGGCGTTTCGTGCGAGCGGCAGTCTCCAAGACTTCCGGCCTCAGCTCGACGAGCTGGGCCGCCTGCATCGGCAATGGCTGTCCGACCTGGAAGCCTTCAAAGACTCGCTGCGCACGCAGGGCGCAGAACCCAAGGTGCTGGAATACGTGAACGAGGCTTTCGGCCGCCTGGCCGAGCGCATCAAGCAGCTTGCCGGTTGATCGCCGGAATTTTCGGCGGTTCCGGCTTTGTCGCGCCGTGCACAAGAGTTCTGAGCAATTCCGATCTCTCGCGGCGCTTCGTGCATAGAACTTCTGACCGTTCCCGGTCAGAAGTTCTATGCACACACGGCGGCCAGCCCAGTGAACTGGTGCAGTCGCCTTCTGAAAACGACACTAAATGCGCCTAGCCCAATTTCCCGGCCTCAATGAGCCTGCGGGGCCAGCAGACGCAAGACAATTTCAGCGTGCGCGTGATACTGATAACGTATATACTGCGTTAGTACCTCTACAAAGGAGCGCACCATGTCAAAAGAAGCTGTTTTCACGATGAAGCTGGAACCGGAGCTGCGCGCCGACTTCATGGCCGAAGCTGCCGGCGAAGATCGGCCGGCGTCCCAGGTCATGCGCGAGCTGATGCGCGGCTACATCGAGCAGCGCCGCCAGGCCCGCGAATATGACGACTACCTGCGGCGCAAGGTCGAAGCCGGCCGCGCCTCGATGCGTGCCGGCCTGGGCCGGTCGAATGATGAAGTTGAAGCCGCGTTCGCTGCCAGGCGCAACCAGGTAGCGGCAGGCCAGGCGTGATAGTTGTCTGGACGCCAGAAGCGGAACAAGACCGCGCCGACATTTGGGACTACATCGCGGCAGACAATCCCGGCGCAGCCGTTCGCATGGATGAGCTTTTCAGCGATGCGGCCGCCAGGCTGGCCGCGCATCCGAAGATGGGCCGGACGGGCAAGATTTCAGGCACCCGCGAGCTGATACCGCATGAAAGCTATAGGTTGGTGTATGAGATCGAGGGGGGCACGGTTTGGGTGTTGGCCCTGGTGCATACCGCCCGCCAGTGGCCGCCAGTCAAGAAAGGGGATAGGGCATGACCATCAAAACCATCAGCGCCGCCATTCCTGCGAACGTGAAGGCCGAAGCGGCCGCCGTCGCGGCAGCGCACGGCATGAGCCTGGCCGCGCTGCTGCGCGAGCTGCTGGCCCGCGTAGCCGCCCGTGACGCCGAAACGCTGGCCTGGCTCGATGAGGCCCGCCGATGAGCGACCCGAAGAACCTGGAAACCTGGCTGCATGAGAAGGCCGGCCCGGCCCATGACGCCCTGAAAGCCGACCCGGCCCGCGCCGTCTCGGCCGAACATCTGACCACGGCCGAGGCCGTGGCCGCGCTCCTTGCCGACGCCGAAGCCACCGGCGATGCGGCTTACATCGAGCACGCGCACCAGGTCGCAGCACGTGCGCGAACCATGCACGGCCTGGAATGGTAGGGATGGCCAACATCGCCAGTTCCGACGATGACAGCCGCCGCGGTGGATCTCATCGCCATTCCTGACGATGCAGGCCCGGACGTGAAAAGGGCGGCCAACTGGCCGCCCTTGTCGTTCCTGGTTGTGCCTTACCTGGTGGCGTTGAAGTCGGCCATCTTCAACTGCGCAAGGGCCGATTCCGCCTGTAGCTTGTCCAGCGCGGCCGCCTCGCGGGCGCGGGCTGCTGCAAGCAACACCGCCAGCAGCTCGCGGCGCTCGGCCGTCATGCCGCCGGGTTCGCGTAGCTCGGCCTCGATGCTGTCCATCGTGTTCTGCGTCCGGCTTGCCGTGGCCTGGTAGGCGTCATAGGCGGCCTGCACCGGGGCCATGATCGAAAAGCGGGCTGTCATTTTCAGAAGACGACTGCACCAGTTGATTGGGCGTAATGGCTGTTGTGCAGCCAGCTCCTGACAGTTCAATATCAGAAGTGATCTGCACCAATCTCGACTATGCTCAATACTCGTGTGCACCAAAGCGAGGTGAGCATGGCGACGGACACCCCACGGATTCCAGAACAAGGCGTGGCCACTCTGCCTGATGAGGCTTGGGAGCGTGCGCGCCGTCGTGCGGAGATCATCAGTCCGTTGGCGCAGTCGGAGACGGTCGGGCACGAAGCGGCCGATATGGCGGCTCAGGCGCTGGGCTTGTCTCGGCGCCAGGTATACGTTCTGATCCGGCGTGCCCGGCAAGGCAGCGGCCTCGTGACGGATCTGGTGCCCGGCCAGTCCGGTGGAGGTAAAGGTAAGGGGCGCTTGCCGGAACCGGTCGAGCGCGTCATCCACGAGCTACTGCAAAAGCGGTTCCTGACCAAGCAGAAGCGCAGCCTAGCGGCCTTTCACCGCGAAGTCACTCAGGTGTGCAAGGCTCAAAAACTGCGAGTGCCGGCGCGCAATACCGTGGCCTTACGGATCGCTAGCCTTGACCCGCGCAAGGTCATCCGCCGGCGGGAAGGCCAGGATGCCGCTCGTGACCTACAAGGTGTGGGCGGCGAGCCTCCTGCCGTGACCGCGCCGCTGGAGCAGGTGCAGATAGACCATACGGTCATCGACCTGATCGTGGTCGATGACCGCGACCGGCAACCTATTGGCCGCCCGTACCTGACCCTCGCCATCGACGTGTTCACCCGCTGCGTGCTCGGCATGGTCGTCACGCTGGAAGCGCCGTCTGCCGTTTCGGTTGGCCTGTGCCTCGTGCATGTCGCCTGCGACAAGCGCCCTTGGCTGGAAGGACTGAACGTGGAAATGGATTGGCAGATGAGCGGCAAGCCCTTGCTGCTCTACCTAGACAACGCGGCCGAGTTCAAGAGCGAGGCCCTGCGCCGGGGTTGCGAGCAGCATGGCATCCGGCTGGACTATCGCCCGCTGGGACAGCCGCACTATGGCGGCATCGTGGAACGGATCATCGGCACGGCGATGCAGATGATTCACGACGAACTGCCGGGAACGACCTTCTCCAACCCTGACCAGCGCGGCGACTACGATTCCGAAAACAAGGCCGCCCTGACGCTGCGCGAGCTAGAGCGCTGGCTCACATTGGCGGTCGGCACCTACCACGGTTCGGTGCACAACGGCCTGCTCCAACCGCCGGCCGCGCGCTGGGCCGAGGCCGTGGCGCGTGTCGGCGTACCGGCCGTCGTCACACGCGCTACTTCGTTCCTGGTCGATTTTCTGCCGATCCTCCGGCGCACGCTGACCCGCACCGGCTTTGTCATCGACCACATCCACTACTACGCCGATGCGCTCAAGCCGTGGATTGCGCGGCGTGAACGCTGGCCGTCCTTTCTGATCCGGCGCGATCCGCGCGACATCAGCCGTATCTGGGTCCTGGAACCGGAGGGACAGCATTACCTGGAAATTCCCTACCGTACCTTGTCGCATCCGGCTGTCACCCTCTGGGAACAACGGCAGGCGCTGGCGAAACTGCGGCAGCAAGGGCGCGAACAGGTGGATGAGTCGGCGCTGTTCCGCATGATCGGCCAGATGCGTGAGATTGTGACCAGCGCGCAGAAGGCCACACGCAAGGCGCGGCGTGACGCGGATCGCCGCCAGCACCTCAAGACATCAGCTCGGCCGGACAAGCCCGTTCCGCCGGATACGGATATTGCCGACCCGCAGGCAGACAACTTGCCACCCGCCAAACCGTTCGACCAGATTGAGGAGTGGTAGCCGTGGACGAATATCCCATCATCGACCTGTCCCACCTGCTGCCGGCGGCCCAGGGCTTGGCCCGTCTTCCGGCGGACGAGCGCATCCAGCGCCTTCGCGCCGACCGCTGGATCGGCTATCCGCGCGCAGTCGAGGCGCTGAACCGGCTGGAAGCCCTTTATGCGTGGCCAAACAAGCAACGCATGCCCAACCTGCTGCTGGTTGGCCCGACCAACAATGGCAAGTCGATGATCGTCGAGAAGTTCCGCCGCACCCACCCGGCCAGCTCCGACGCCGACCAGGAGCACATCCCGGTGTTGGTCGTGCAGATGCCGTCCGAGCCGTCCGTGATCCGCTTCTACGTCGCGCTGCTCGCCGCGATGGGCGCGCCGCTGCGCCCACGCCCACGGTTGCCGGAAATGGAGCAACTGGCTCTGGCACTGCTGCGCAAGGTCGGCGTGCGCATGCTGGTGATCGACGAGCTGCACAACGTGCTGGCCGGCAACAGCGTCAACCGCCGGGAATTCCTCAACCTGCTGCGCTTCCTCGGCAACGAACTGCGCATCCCGTTGGTTGGGGTAGGCACGCGCGACGCCTACCTAGCCATCCGCTCCGATGACCAGTTGGAAAATCGCTTCGAGCCGATGATGCTGCCGGTATGGGAGGCCAACGACGATTGCTGCTCACTGCTGGCCAGCTTCGCCGCTTCGCTCCCGCTGCGCCGGCCTTCCCCAATTGCCACGCTGGACATGGCTCGCTACCTGCTCACACGCAGCGAGGGCACCATAGGGGAACTGGCGCACTTGCTGATGGCGGCGGCCATCGTCGCCGTGGAGAGCGGCGAGGAAGCGATCAACCATCGCACACTCAGCATGGCCTGTCGACAACCTCTCGCGCAACCAAGACATCGCGGTCGGACTGCAAGTGATCTTGAAGCCACGGGCCCGTCCCACCCCGACATGGACCTCGATGCCCGAACGGACGTTAGATTTCGAGTTCTAGGCGTTCTGCGATGAAGGTTGGATCCCAGCCGGGATTGAAAGTGTCGACGTGGGTGAATCCGAGCCGCTCGTATAGGCCACGCAGGTTCGGGTGGCAGTCGAGCCGCAGCTTGGCGCACCCCTGCGTTCGCGCGGCATGGCGGCAAGCCTCGATCAGCGCGGAGCTGACACCCCGGCCCGCATGTGTCCGTCGCACCGCGAGCTTGTGCAGATATGCGGCCTCCCCCTTGAGGGCGTCGGGCCAGAACTCGGGATCCTCGGCCGACAAGGTGCAACAGCCGACGATGCCGTCGCTGCAACTCGCGACTAGGAGCTCGGATCTCAGGACGAAGGTCTCCGCGAATGTCCGGTCGATCCGCGCGACGTCCCAGGCGGGCGTTCCCTTGGCGGACATCCACGCCGCAGCGTCGTGCATCAGCCGCACAACCTCGTCGATATCACCCGAGCAGGCGACCCGAACGTTCGGAGGCTCCTCGCTGTCCATTCGCTCCCCTGGCGCGGTATGAACCGCCGCCTCATAGTGCAGTTTGATCCTGACGAGCCCAGCATGTCTGCGCCCACCTTCGCGGAACCTGACCAGGGTCCGCTAGCGGGCGGCCGGAAGGTGAATGCTAGGCATGATCTAACCCTCGGTCTCTGGCGTCGCGACTGCGAAATTTCGCGAGGGTTTCCGAGAAGGTGATTGCGCTTCGCAGATCTCCAGGCGCGTGGGTGCGGACGTAGTCAGCGCCATTGCCGATCGCGTGAAGTTCCGCCGCAAGGCTCGCTGGACCCAGATCCTTTACAGGAAGGCCAACGGTGGCGCCCAAGAAGGATTTCCGCGACACCGAGACCAATAGCGGAAGCCCCAACGCCGACTTCAGCTTTTGAAGGTTCGACAGCACGTGCAGCGATGTTTCCGGTGCGGGGCTCAAGAAAAATCCCATCCCCGGATCGAGGATGAGCCGGTCGGCAGCGACCCCGCTCCGTCGCAAGGCGGAAACCCGCGCCTCGAAGAACCGCACAATCTCGTCGAGCGCGTCTTCGGGTCGAAGGTGACCGGTGCGGGTGGCGATGCCATCCCGCTGCGCTGAGTGCATAACCACCAGCCTGCAGTCCGCCTCAGCAATATCGGGATAGAGCGCAGGGTCAGGAAATCCTTGGATATCGTTCAGGTAGCCCACGCCGCGCTTGAGCGCATAGCGCTGGGTTTCCGGTTGGAAGCTGTCGATTGAAACACGGTGCATCTGATCGGACAGGGCGTCTAAGAGCGGCGCAATACGTCTGATCTCATCGGCCGGCGATACAGGCCTCGCGTCCGGATGGCTGGCGGCCGGTCCGACATCCACGACGTCTGATCCGACTCGCAGCATTTCGATCGCCGCGGTGACAGCGCCGGCGGGGTCTAGCCGCCGGCTCTCATCGAAGAAGGAGTCCTCGGTGAGATTCAGAATGCCGAACACCGTCACCATGGCGTCGGCCTCCGCAGCGACTTCCACGATGGGGATCGGGCGAGCAAAAAGGCAGCAATTATGAGCCCCATACCTACAAAGCCCCACGCATCAAGCTTTTGCCCATGAAGCAACCAGGCAATGGCTGTAATTATGACGACGCCGAGTCCCGACCAGACTGCATAAGCAACACCGACAGGGATGGATTTCAGAACCAGAGAAAGAAAATAAAATGCGATGCCATAACCGATTATGACAACGGCGGAAGGGGCAAGCTTAGTAAAGCCCTCGCTAGATTTTAATGCGGATGTTGCGATTACTTCGCCAACTATTGCGATAACAAGAAAAAGCCAGCCTTTCATGATATATCTCCCAATTTGTGTAGGGCTTATTATGCACGCTTAAAAATAATAAAAGCAGACTTGACCTGATAGTTTGGCTGTGAGCAATTATGTGCTTAGTGCATCTAACGCTAAGTTCAGCGGCAGTTTGTAAGTTGCGCGTTGTGGAATACTTTGCGAAGCAAACCACAAAAGCGCAACTTACAAACTGTCCAGCCACGTAGTGGCGTGCTGCAACGACTTGTTAGAAATTTAGTTGCTTGGTTTTGATGGTTTTTTACTTTCGTTTAACCCTTTAACCGCCTGCTCTAATGTAAGTTTCAAGAGTGATGCGTCTCCAACTTCACTGTGACTTGGAACAACCAGTTTTGCCTTACCATATTTGGACTTTAATAATTTGGCGGACTTTGGCCAAGCTTCTATATTTGCGTCACCCAAATTGCCTAAACCGTACGGTTTAATAAAACAACCACCGAATAATATTTTCCTTTCAGGCAACCAAACCACTACGTTATCTGGAGTGTGTCCCGGGCCTGGATAAAAAACTTCAATTTTATTTTTAACTAGCCAATAGTTAACTCCGCTAAATGAATTTGTGGCTTGAACCTTACCGTCTTTTTTAAGCAGTTCATTTGTTAATTCAGATGCATACGTGGGGATAGATCGAGAATTAAGCCACTCTATTCCGCCCGTGCTGTCGCTATGAAAATGAGAGGAAATGCTGCCTTTTATTTTATAGCCACGCTCCACAAACCAAGTGACTAACTTTTCAGTATCTTTAGCCGTAAATGGAGTGTCAATTAGGTAAGCCTCAGCATTTACAAGAACCACCAAACCATGTTTAGGAAAAACGCCCCACCCGTTAACTTCTTCAAACGAAGTATGAACATAAACGCCTTCATCAAGCTTTTCAATTTTTAAATCTGGCAAAGACTCTGCTGCGGTAGCAATGCTGCAAAACAAAAATATAAAGAATACAGATAACTTGCTCATACTTTTCCTTTTCTAACTTTGTTTTAGGGCGACTGCCCTGCTGCGTAACATCGTTGCTGCTCCATAACATCAAACATCGACCCACGGCGTAACGCGCTTGCTGCTTGGATGCCCGAGGCATAGACTGTACAAAAAAACAGTCATAACAAGCCATGAAAACCGCCACTGCGCCGTTACCACCGCTGCGTTCGGTCAAGGTTCTGGACCAGTTGCGTGAGCGCATACGCTACTTGCATTACAGCTTACGAACCGAACAGGCTTATGTCCACTGGGTTCGTGCCTTCATCCGTTTCCACGGTGTGCGTCACCCGGCAACCTTGGGCAGCAGCGAAGTCGAGGCATTTCTGTCCTGGCTGGCGAACGAGCGCAAGGTTTCGGTCTCCACGCATCGTCAGGCATTGGCGGCCTTGCTGTTCTTCTACGGCAAGGTGCTGTGCACGGATCTGCCCTGGCTTCAGGAGATCGGAAGACCTCGGCCGTCGCGGCGCTTGCCGGTGGTGCTGACCCCGGATGAAGTGGTTCGCATCCTCGGTTTTCTGGAAGGCGAGCATCGTTTGTTCGCCCAGCTTCTGTATGGAACGGGCATGCGGATCAGTGAGGGTTTGCAACTGCGGGTCAAGGATCTGGATTTCGATCACGGCACGATCATCGTGCGGGAGGGCAAGGGCTCCAAGGATCGGGCCTTGATGTTACCCGAGAGCTTGGCACCCAGCCTGCGCGAGCAGCTGTCGCGTGCACGGGCATGGTGGCTGAAGGACCAGGCCGAGGGCCGCAGCGGCGTTGCGCTTCCCGACGCCCTTGAGCGGAAGTATCCGCGCGCCGGGCATTCCTGGCCGTGGTTCTGGGTTTTTGCGCAGCACACGCATTCGACCGATCCACGGAGCGGTGTCGTGCGTCGCCATCACATGTATGACCAGACCTTTCAGCGCGCCTTCAAACGTGCCGTAGAACAAGCAGGCATCACGAAGCCCGCCACACCGCACACCCTCCGCCACTCGTTCGCGACGGCCTTGCTCCGCAGCGGTTACGACATTCGAACCGTGCAGGATCTGCTCGGCCATTCCGACGTCTCTACGACGATGATTTACACGCATGTGCTGAAAGTTGGCGGTGCCGGAGTGCGCTCACCGCTTGATGCGCTGCCGCCCCTCACTAGTGAGAGGTAGGGCAGCGCAAGTCAATCCTGGCGGATTCACTACCCCTGCGCGAAGGCCATCGGTGCCGCATCGAACGGCCGGTTGCGGAAAGTCCTCCCTGCGTCCGCTGATGGCCGGCAGCAGCCCGTCGTTGCCTGATGGATCCAACCCCTCCGCTGCTATAGTGCAGTCGGCTTCTGACGTTCAGTGCAGCCGTCTTCTGAAAACGACATCTGGTGTTCCTCATTCTCTGGTGGCTGCGCGGCCCGGTGCGCTTTCTTCTCGGCTTGGCTTCGTTCGCCAGTCTCATCACCCTACCGATCATGTGGCTTGGGCTGGACTCGGCCAATAAGACCCACATCATGCTATCGGTCGCAGGCGTCGGCCTTGGTGCGTCGGCCCTCATGTGGTTTTATGACGCGCTTCTCATGAGGCTGGCACCAGAACCAATCCTATTCAGCACCTAAACGAAGGCCGGGCCACTCACCCGGCCTTTTTTGTACGCTCATAGGGCAGAACAAACCAACGTTTTATCTATACCGCAACAGGGTATTTAATTCCTATTTAATCTGCGCTAGAATGAGGCATGTTTAACCGAATCTGACGTTTTCCCTGCAAATGCCAAAATACTATGCCTATCTCCGGGTTTCGCGTGACGGCCAAGACCCGGAAAACCAAAAATACGGTTTGCTCGAATACGCGAACGCCAAAGGCTTCGCGCCGCTACAGATCGAGGAAGAAATTGCCAGCAGAGCAAAGGACTGGCGCAAGCGCAAGCTCGGAGCAATCATCGAAAAGGCCGAGCGTGGCGACGTGCTACTGACGCCGGAGATTACGCGCATTGCCGGTTCCGCCCTCGCCGCCTTGGAAATTCTCAAAGCGGCGAGCGAGCGCGGCCTAATCGTCCATGTGACCAAACAGAAGATCATCATGGACGGCAGCCTACAAAGCGACATCATGGCAACCGTGCTTGGCTTGGCTGCACAGATCGAGCGGCATTTCATTCAGGCACGTACCACCGAGGCGCTACAAGTCGCCAGAGAGCGCGGCAAGACGCTCGGGCGACCCAAGGGCAGCAAATCGAGCGCCTTGAAGCTGGACAGCCGTATTGATGAAGTACAGGCATACGTGAACCTTGGCTTGCCGCAAAGTCGCGCAGCCGAGTTGTTAGGCGTCAGCCCTCACACCTTGCGCCTGTTCATCAAACGCCGGAACATCAAACCCACAAACACTAGACCAACCATCACCATGCCGGGGAGGGAACAACATGCCTAAGAAGGAGTCGCCTCAGAAAACGGAAAATAAAGCACGCTAAGGCGTAGTTCCCTCGGGCTACACCGCGTCCGCACTGCGCGGTTCTTTCTTCCCTTGCAGTGACGCAATCAGCGGGCAGGAAACGTTCCCCTTCCGCGCATGGCAGGCGCACACCAAATCAGACAGCACGGCCTCCATGCGCGCCAGGTCAGCCATCCTCTCGCGCACGTCCTTGAGCTTGTGCTCGGCCAGGCTGCTGGCTTCCTCGCAATGGGTGCCATCCTCCAGCCGCAGCAGCTCGGCGATCTCATCCAGGCTGAAGCCCAACCGCTGGGCTGATTTCACGAAGCGCACCCGCGTTACATCCGTCTCGCCATAGCGGCGAATGCTGCCGTAAGGCTTGTCCGGTTCCGGGAGCAAGCCCTTGCGCTGATAGAACCGGATGGTCTCCACATTGACCCCGGCCGTCCTGGCGAAAACGCCAATGGTCAGGTTCTCCAAATTGTTTTCCATATCGCTTGACTCCGTACATAACTACGGAAGTAAGCTTAAGCTATCCAATTCAGATTCGAAAGGACAAACGTATGTCTGAACCTCAAAACGGGCGCGGCGCGCTCTTCACTGGCGGGCTGGCCGCCATCCTCGCCTCGGCTTGCTGCCTCGGGCCGCTGGTTCTGATCGCCTTGGGGTTCAGCGGCGCTTGGATCGGCAACTTGACGGTGTTGGAACCCTATCGCCCCATCTTTATCGGCGTGGCGCTGGTGGCGTTGTTCTTCGCCTGGCGGCGCATCTACCGGCCGTCAGCCGCCTGCAAACCGGGTGAGGTTTGCGCGATTCCCCAAGTGCGAGCTACTTACAAGCTCATTTTCTGGGGCGTGGCCGTGCTGGTTTTGGTCGCGCTCGGATTTCCCTACGTCGTGCCATTTTTCTATTGATCACAGGAGTTCACCATGAAAAAGCTGCTTTCCGCCCTTGCCCTCGCTGCCGTTGTTGCCCCCGTGTGGGCCGCCACCCAGACCGTTACGCTGTCCGTACCGGGCATGACCTGCTCGGCCTGTCCGATCACTGTCAAGAAGGCGATTTCCAAGGTCGATGGCGTCAGTAAAGTTGACGTGACCTTCGAGACGCGCGAAGCGGTGGTCACCTTCGATGATGCCAAGACCAGCGTGCAGAAACTGACCAAGGCTACCGAGGATGCGGGCTACCCATCATCAGTCAAGAACTGATCATGAAAGACCCGAAGACACTGCTGCGGGTCAGCATCATTGGCACAACCCTCGTGGCGCTGTGTTGCTTCACCCCTGTTCTGGTCATTTTGCTCGGTGTGGTCGGCTTGTCCGCGCTGACCGGCTATCTGGACTATGTGCTGCTGCCTGCGCTGGCGATTTTCATCGGCTTGACCATCTACGCCA
Organism: Pseudomonas sp. NBRC 111143; assembly: GCF_001320965.1. Taxonomy (NCBI): domain Bacteria; kingdom Pseudomonadati; phylum Pseudomonadota; class Gammaproteobacteria; order Pseudomonadales; family Pseudomonadaceae; genus Pseudomonas; species Pseudomonas sp. NBRC 111143. The sequence goes on from NZ_BCBT01000045.1 coordinate 13,101, forward strand.
TCCAACGAAAACGCCAAGCCGATGCCTGCTGCACACCGAAATTCAATGGAGTAAAAAAATGACCGAAATCACCGTGAATGGCATGACCTGCACATCCTGCGCCACCCATGTCAAAGATGCTTTGGAAAAGATTCCCGGCGTGAATGCCGCTGTGGTGTCCTATCCAGAAAGCCGCGCGCAAGTCATGGCAGACACCGCCGTGAGCCACAACCAACTGCTGGCCGCCATCGCCGCATTGGGTTATCAAGGCTCGATCCGGGTTGGTGATTTCAAAGATGAACCAAAAATCCGTGATGCACTTGAGGGCGCCGGTTTGCATATCGCCATCATTGGCAGCGGCGGGGCCGCGATGGCGGCGGCGCTGAAGGCCGTCGAGCAAGGCGCGACGGTCACGCTGATCGAACGCGGCACCATCGGCGGCACCTGCGTCAATATCGGCTGTGTGCCGTCCAAGATCATGATCCGCGCTGCCCATATTGCCCATCTGCGCCGGGAAAGTCCGTTCGACGGCGGTATTGCGGCAACTGTGCCTGCGATTGACCGCAGCAAACTGCTGGCCCAGCAGCAGGCCCGTGTCGATGAACTGCGGCACGCCAAATACGAAGGCATCCTGGACGGCAATCCAGCCATCACCGTTTTGCACGGTGAAGCGCGTTTCAAGGACGACCAGAGCCTGGTCGTCCGTTTGAACGAGGGTGGCGAGCGCGAGGTAACGTTCGACCGCTGCCTGGTCGCCACCGGTGCCAGTCCGGCCGTGCCGCCGATTCCGGGCCTGAAAGAGTCACCCTACTGGACTTCCACCGAAGCGCTTGTCAGCGACACCATTCCCGCACGCCTGGCCGTGATCGGTTCGTCGGTGGTGGCGTTGGAACTGGCGCAAGCCTTTGCCCGGCTCGGCAGCCAGGTCACGATCCTGGCACGCAGCACCTTGTTCTTCCGGGAAGACCCGGCCATCGGCGAGGCCGTGACAGCCGCTTTCCGCGCCGAGGGCATCGAGGTGCTGGAGCACACGCAAGCCAGCCAGGTCGCCCATGTGAACGGCGAATTCGTGCTGACCACCGGACACGGTGAATTGCGCGCTGACAAGTTGCTGGTTGCCACCGGTCGGGCACCGAATACGCGCAGCCTCGCGCTGGACGCGGCGGGGGTCACTGTCAATGCGCAAGGGGCCATCGTTATCGACCAAGGCATGCGCACGAGCAACCCGAACATCTACGCGGCCGGCGACTGCACCGACCAGCCGCAGTTCGTCTACGTGGCAGCGGCCGCCGGCACCCGTGCCGCGATCAACATGACCGGCGGCGACGCAGCCCTCAATCTGACCGCGATGCCGGCAGTGGTGTTCACCGACCCGCAAGTCGCCACCGTGGGCTACAGCGAGGCGGAAGCGCACCACGATGGCATCGAGACCGACAGTCGCACGCTGACACTCGACAACGTTCCGCGAGCGCTTGCCAACTTCGACACACGCGGCTTCATCAAGCTGGTCATCGAGGAAGGTAGCGGACGGCTCATCGGCGTGCAGGCGGTGGCCCCGGAAGCGGGCGAACTGATCCAGACGGCGGTGCTCGCCATCCGCAACCGCATGACGGTGCAGGAACTGGCCGACCAGTTGTTCCCCTACCTGACAATGGTCGAGGGGTTGAAGCTTGCGGCGCAGACCTTCAACAAGGACGTGAAGCAGCTTTCCTGCTGCGCTGGATAAAAAAAGGAGGTTTTCAATGAGCGCCTACACCGTGTCCCGGCTGGCCCTTGATGCCGGGGTGAGCGTGCATATCGTGCGCGACTACCTGCTGCGCGGATTGCTGCGTCCGGTGGCGTGCACCCCGGGCGGCTATGGCCTGTTCGATGATGCCGCCTTGCAACGGCTGTGCTTCGTGCGGGCGGCCTTCGAGGCGGGCATCGGCCTGGACGCGCTGGCGCGGCTGTGCCGGGCGCTGGATGCTGCGGACGGCGATGAAGCGGCCGCGCAGCTTGCCGTTCTGCGCCAGTTCGTCGAGCGTCGGCGCGAAGCGTTGGCCGATCTGGAGGTGCAGTTGGCCACCATACCGACCGAGCCGGCACAGCACGCGGAGAGTCTGCCATGAACAGCCCCGAGCGCTTGCCGTCCGAGACGCACAAACCGATCACCGGCTACCTGTGGGGCGCGCTGGCCGTGCTCACCTGTCCCTGCCATTTGCCGATTCTCGCCATTGTGCTGGCCGGCACGACGGCCGGCGCGTTCATCGGAGAGTACTGGGGTATCGCAGCCCTCACGCTGACCGGTTTGTTCGTCCTGTCTGTGACACGACTGCTGCGGGCCTTCAAAGATCGATCATGAGCGCTTCCCATTGAGACAAACCACGCTGTCGCTACGTTGCCTCATGCCGGCATCAAATTCGGCTGAGTAGCTTCTCGCCATCTGGACGTAGCTCACCCTTGGGTGAAACATGCCGATACAGGGTCTGCCGCGTGACGCCAAGTTCCTGGCACAGGTCGCCGACCTTGGTCTCTGGCTGACCCATTGCCGCCATCGCCAGCCGCAGCTTGGCGGCGGTCATCTTGAACGGCCGGCCGCCTTTCCGCCCGCGCGCGCGGGCCGAGGCTAGGCCGGCAATCGTGCGCTCCGCGATCAACTCGCGCTCGAACTCGGCCAGGGCGGCGAAGATGCCAAAGACCAGCTTGCCGGCGGCGGTCGTGGTGTCGATGGCCGCGCCGTGCCCGGTTAATACCTTCAAGCCGATGCCGCGCCCAGTCAGGTCGTGCACGGTGTTGATGAGATGTCGCAGGTCGCGTCCGAGCCGATCCAGTTTCCACACGACCAGTGTGTCGCCAGTTCGCAACGCCTTCAGGCAGCTCGTCAAGCCGGGCCGATCCTCGCGCATGCCGGATGCCTGGTCCTCGTAAAGATGTACTGGATCGACCCCGGCGGCAATCAGCGCGTCGCGCTGCAAATCGGTAGCCTGGGAGCCGTCCGCCTTCGATACCCGCATGTAGCCTATCAGCATGTCGTACCTGTCACATATACGTTCGATTATGTGACAGTGTGAGCCAGAAAGTTCTCGCCGTCAAAAACTGTCACTTAACCCGTCATTTAGTCTAAGACCTGCAAACGGCCATTCAGGCTCGTAATGTGACAAAAACTCCGGCGGGATGCCCTCCTTGGTGAACGTGGTGCGCAAACGTTCCAGGGATTCGGGGTCGCGTCGCCCGTAGGACGCCAGTGTGAACAGCAAGCGGGCCGTCTCCGGGTTGTGTCGCGCTTCAATGATGGCCTCATCGATGGCCTGGGCTGCTCGTTGCCAGTGGTTGATGGGTTCCGGCTTCGGCACCTTCGCCGGCAGGCCGTTGGTGAAACCAGTGTGCGGCTCCGTCTGAAACAGCGCGGCCTGTTCCCCGCGCGGGATCAGCGCCTTTGACTCGATCAGCGTGATGGCGGTGGCCGCCGCCTCCAGCATCTGCCACTGCACCGCCGGGGCCAGAATCTCGTAGGGACGCCACAGACTCTGCCCGGCGCGCAGCGGATGGCCGCAGCGCTCCCAGACATGGCGGATGCTCGCCGAGCAACTGCCGCAGTGCGAGAGCGGCGTGTTCAGCTCATCAAGCAGGGTGCGCAGCAGCCGGAACCACAAGCCGGCGTGGACACGCCGACGCGGCAGCTCCACAAAACCCGTCGTCAGCGCCTGCCAGGTGCGCCGGTCCATGCAGGCGATTGCGTCATCGGCAGGGCGCGGCGCAGCATCGGCGATTTCCCACTGAAGATACCGGCCGGGCATGCCCCAGTAGGACTCCAGCCAGCAGCCATGCTGCGGGCAGCTCAGCATCAAGGGGAGCTGCCAGACGAGTAGCACAGCTTGATTCGTTGGATCGTTCAGACACTGCGGACACGCCCGGCGAATCGTCTGGCTCGGTAGCCAGGCACGCCAGCGAGTGATGGACCGCACCTTGCGGGTGCGCTTGGGCAGGAGCACCGCGCATTGGAATGTATAGGTTTCCAAGGCTGCTGGTACCGAATCGTCGAGACTGTCGAGCAGCCACGGCACCCAGCCTGCAAGACTCATGCTGCGCAACCGCTCCAGCTCGACGCCACTGCGCTGGCAGAGCGCCGTCAGCAACGACAAGGATGGTGCGGTATCCAGGTCATCAAGTTGGCTGTGACCAAGATCGTGGGCCAGCAGCTCGTGCACGTCCATCTGGTAGCAGGCGGCGACCCGGTTGAGCCATGAGGACAGGGCTTCGCCTTCCTTGGGTGCCGGATGCAGCGGCCAGCGCGGCGCGGACTTCACATCAGTTCCCGCTCGAACTGTCGCCGCCGCTCACTGGGGCCGATGTAGTCGGCCATGCTGAGCGTGCGGTGGTTGATCGCTTCCTCGCCACTCTCCACGGCGGCGACGGCCGCCGCCACCAGCAGATGTGCAAGCTCGCCGATGGTGCCTTCGCTCCGGGTGAGCAGGTAGCGGGCCATGTCCAGCGTGGCAATCGGGGATGGCCGCCGTAGCGGGAGTGACGCCGCGAAGCTGGCCAGCAGCGAGCAGCAGTCCTCATTGGCCTCCCACGGCGGCAGCAGCATCGGCTCGAAGCGGTTTTCCAACTGATCGTCCGAACGGATGGCCAGGTACGCCTCGCGCGTGCCGACCCCGACCAGGGGGATACGCAGCTCGTTGCCGAGGAAGCGCAGCAGGTTGAGGAACTCGCGCCGGTTAACGCTGTTGCCAGCCAGTACATTGTGCAGTTCGTCGATCACCAGCATGCGCACGCCGACCTTGCGCAGCAGGGCCAGCGCCAGTTGCTCCATTTCCGGCAGCCGTGGGCGCGGGCGCAGCGGCGCGCCCATCGCAGCCAGCAGCGCGACATAGAAGCGGATCACCGATGGCTCTGACGGCATCTGCACGACCAGCACCGGGATATGTTCTTGGTCAGCGTCGGTGCCGACCGGGTGCGCCCGCCGGAATTTCTCGACGATCATCGACTTGCCGTTGTTGGTGGGGCCGACCAGCAGCAGGTTTGGCATGCGTTGCTTGTTCGGCCACGCATACAGAGTTTCCAGCCGGTTCAGCGCCTCGACCGCGCGCGGGTAGCCGATCCAGCGGTCGGCGCGAATGCGCTGGATGCGCTCGTCTGCCGGCAGCCTGGCCAAACCCTGTGCCGCTGGCAGCAGGTGGGACAGGTCAATGACGGGATATTCGTCCACGGCTACCACTCCTCGATCTGATCGAACGGTTTGGCCGGCGGCAGGTTGTCTGCCTGCGGGTCAGCCATGTCCACATCCGGCGGTATGGGCTTGGCCGGTGGCTCCGACGTCTTGAGGTGCTGGCGGCGATCAGCGTCGCGCCGCGCCTTGCGCGTGGCCTTCTGGGCGGTGGTCACGATCTCGCGCATCTGCCCGATCATGCGGAACAGCGCCGACTCGTCCACCTGCTCGCGCCCGAGCTGACGCAATTTGGCCAGCGCCTGGCGTTGTTCCCAGAGGGTGACGGCCGGATGGGACAAGGTGCGGTAGTGGATCTCCAGATAGTGCTGACCTTCCGGTTCCAGTACCCAGATGCGGCTGATGTCGCGCGGATCGCGCCGGATCAGGAAGGCGGGCAAGCGCTCGCGCCGGGCAATCCACGGCTTGAGGGCGTCGGCGTAGTAGTGGATGTGGTCGATGACAAAGCCGGTGCGGGTCAGGGTGCGGCGGATCACCGGCAGGAAATCGACCAAAAACGCGGTGGGGCGGGTAACGACGGCCGGGACGCCAACGCGCTCCACGGCCTCGGCCCAGCGCGCGGCCGGCGGCTGGAGCAGGCCGTTGTGCACGGAGCCGTGATAGGTGCCTACCGCCAACGCGAGCCAGCGCTCCAGCTCGCGCAGCGTCAGGGTGGCCATCTTCTCGGAATCGTACTCGCCGCGCTGGCCGGGATTGGAGAAGGTCGTCCCCGGTAATTCGTCGTGGATCATCTGCATCGCCGTGCCGATGATCCGTTCCACGATGCCGCCGTAGTGCGGCTGGCCTGGTGGGCGATAGTCCAGCCGGATGCCATGCTGTTCGCAGCCACGGCGCAGCGCTTCGCTTTTGAACTCGGCCGCGTTGTCCAGATAGAGCAGCCTGGGCTTGCCGCTCATCGGCCAGTCCATTTCCACATTCAGCCCTTCCAGCCAGGGCCGCTTGTCGCAGGCGGCATGCGCGAGGCATAGGCCGACCGAGACGGCGGACGGCGCTTCCAGCGTGACCACCATGCCGAGTACGCAGCGCGTGAACACGTCGATGGCGAGGGTCAAATATGGGCGGCCAATCGGTTGCCGGTCGCGCTCGTCGACCACGATCAGGTCGATGACGGTGTGGTCGATCTGCACCTGTTCCAGCGGCATGGTGACTTCGGGCGGAATGCCACCCGCGCCTTGCAAGGGACGGGCAGCGTCCTGCCCGCCCCGGCTGCGGGCTATTTTCGCCGGGTGTAGTCCGGCAATCCGCTGGGCCACGGTGTTGCGCGCCGGCACCGGCAGCTTCTGGGTTTTGCACGCCTGCGCGACTTCGCGGTGGAACGCCGCCAGGCTGCGTTTCTGCTTGGTCAGGAAGCGCTTTTGCAGCAGCTCGCGGATGATGCGCTCGACCGGTTCCGGCAAGCGCCCCTTGCCTTTGCCGCCGCCGGATCGGCCGGGCGTCAGGTCTGTTACCAGGCCAGTACCCTGCCGGGCGCGACGGATCAGGACATATACCTGTCGCCGGGACAGGCCCAGCGCTTGGGCTGCCTCATCGGCGGCTTCATGCCCGACCACCTCAAGCGCTGCCAGTGGCCCGATGATTTCCGTCCGGTGCCGGGCTTGCGCCCATGCCTCGTCGGGCAGGGTGGCCACGCCTTGCGCGGCAATCGGTGGAGTGTCTGATGTCATGCCCAAACCTCGCTTTGGTGCACACGAGTATTGAGCATAGTCGAGATTGGTGCAGACGACTCCTGATATTGGGCTGTCAGGAGCCGTATGCACACCAAGCGTTACATCCAGTCAGATGGTGCGGTCGTCTTCTGAAAACGACACTTTCGTCCAGGGTCTTGTCTTTGGTGTTGAAAAAGCTGGCCAGGGTATGAGCGTCCATCCCCTCGTTTTTGAGTGCGGCAACTTGGTTCCCATACGGCGCCAATGCGAGGATTCGATAGCCGAGTTGATCCTCTGTCTTGCCGTAACTCATTGCCTCGTTGACGGATGTGAGCAGTTGCACGGCCCGCTCAACGGAGTAGGTTTTGCCCGTACCAGCATCACCCTGAATGCCGACAAACCGATTCTCCGTGCTGACGATGGTCTCGACGGCTTGCCGTTGGCCAGCGGTGAGGGTTGATCCTTCAAGTGCTTTAGCGACCTGCTCCTGGGACATGAGCGGCGTCACCTGGCCCCGGCCAGTGCGCTCAATGGCAAGGATGGCTTTCTCGCGCTTCAAGCCTTTCTGTGTGGTGTAGCGCTTCTCGGTTGGCACCAATGAACCGCGCTCGATGGCGGTGGCCACGTACTGTTTTGCCTGCTTGTCCGTCCAGCCTTTCAACTCCTGCAGGTGAGCTTGCCAACCTGCAGGCGACAACACGGGCGCGTTTTCCGTGGGCTGTGCCATTGAGTAGGCCGGTGCTGACTCTATGAGCGTACCTTGTTGTACCAGCCGGGCTATTTCGGCCCGTACCTGGTCAGGCCCGGCCAACCCTACCGAACGCTGGAGCGCCACGGTCAACAGGTCCAACTGGGTAACAACCTGTTCACGCTCGGTCAGGTGATTGATTGCGTATTGCACAACGGCTTGGGCCGGTGTCAGCCCTGCGGGTAGATTGGGATCAGATGGAACGCGGCCAGCGCCTGACGCTGGGCCTGATTCACCATACTCGCGGCCATCCAATCGGCTTTGTGGGCCGTAGTCGATCCCTAACTCGCGGCTTTTCGTCACCCAATACTGTTTCACCAGATCGTGGTCGCGCTCGTCTTTGTGCGGCCTGGTGGCCATTGAGATAACTTGTTTTTCCAGAGTGGTCGCGTCGGCCCGGGTTTTCCCGTCCTTGGCCAACGCTTCTTCAATGACTTTGCTGCGGCTGGAGAATGCTTCGATCTGTTCCCGTGAAATGTGATTCAGCTCGAAGTTGCCTTTGCCATCGAGTACGCGGATCTCGTAGCCCAGCTCGCGCAGCTCCAAGGCCAGTTGGCCCTTGTACATGGCGTCAACTTCATGCTGAACCTTGAAAATATCGTCGTTGAACAAGGCACGCCATTTACCATCGGCGCGCTGCGTCATGTTCATGATCACCGCATGGGTGTGCAGTTGGGGATCCTTGCCGCGACTCATTTCGTGGCGAAACTTGCCAATGACCATGTTCCCCGTGCGTTCGCGCAGGAACTTGCCCTGTACCTTGCGCCGTGCCTGGGCGAGCTTTTCGACGTGGTGCATGGCCTTGGCCACCGCCCGGTCGTGAGCCAGGGTGACATTTTTGTCGCCGGCGACGAGTGCTTGCATCGACACCGATTTCGGCGCCGAGAATGTCATGTCCAAGCCCATGCGCCGCTTGTTGGTTTCGGCATTGAACGTGGTGTGGATCCGCTCGCCGTTCGGCAACTTGCCATCAAGCAGTTTGGCCAGTTGCAGCTGATCGACGGGGCCGACCAGGCCGAGCCGTTCGGCACCTTCGCCTTGCCACTCGCCGGGTGTTTCCTTGGCGTAGTAGGGGTGCATAGAGAAAACGGAAAAAATCGTACGATAGGCCCTGTGACCCGCAAAGTTCGGGCATGTCTCTGTCAGAGTGTTTGCACTTGCTCGGTTTGCCTTTCATTTCTTGACTACAATCGTGGGAGCTGAAGGATCAGATCCCCTCAACAAAAGCCCCGTCAAGATGCCGGGGCTTTTGTTTTCAGTCCACACCGTTGAGCAGAGAACGACTAGATCATGGTGAGCTGATGCCGGTAGGTGTTGTCATAGAGGTTTGATAGTGCTCCATGTTCAGTCTTTCGCATTCAGCATCTGCTTCTATCTGTGTCGGGTAGGTGAACTGCAATCGCTGCTTATCTTGATTGTCATAAATATCAAACCCGCCAGGAACTGTAGTGGAGTGAAAGCGAGTTCCATTACGAATCGATCCTGTTTCGATGGGGATCGCAGGAACAACAACAAATCTCTGAATCATCGTCGCGTCCTTGTGTTGAGTGAATCTTAACTAATAGCGGCAGCCCGCCACTTCTTCAAGTTTTGATAAACCCAATGACAACCAAGCAGCCTGAAGCCGTGGCCTGTCAGGTTGAAGTCATAGAGGTTTGTAGGGAAACGTCAGGAAAAGCCGAAATAGCCCCTATCTTGACGTACTTCGGTCGTCCGGTCTGACGCCAGGTTGAGGCATACCCCATTCGGACACCGACTACACAACCTAAGGGCTTGCAGGCTGTCAGCAGGGCTTATCGTACGATTTTTTCCGTTTTCTCTATGCCCCCCAAATCGGCGTACGCCGACCGGCTCGATGGTTACCGCCGATACCTGGAAAATCGGGAAGGCAGCTTGCGCCAGATGGCCAGCCACTGCGGCGCGGAACTCGGTGCAGCGCACAAGCGCTGCAAGCGCGACCTGGTGTTTTCATTCCTGCAGGTGGAACGGCTGAACGGGCTGGACATAACTCCGACCCTGGCAGAAAACCTCTGCACCAAGCTGCTCGGGAGAGGGGTGGACGTACGGATTGCGCTGGAGAAATTCGCAACGGAAGGGCGCACAGCCGCCAACAAATCAAAGGTCGGTCCTGAGATCCTGGATCAGCTGGAGGCGACTCTGGAGCCGATGGTGCAAGCCCTGGTCATGGCCATGACAGAGATCCGGGTCCGCTACCGGGATGACTTCGATGACTGCGTAGCACATCGCCGGTTCAAGCCCTAACGCATATATGCGTTAGGGCATCCATTCGGAGGCCGGCGCGTTGGGCTTGCGGATCCAAGGGCGCAGCCCTTGGTCGCCGAAGGCCGCTCTTGCGCAGTCGCCCAGCCCACACACAAAAATCGTCCAGTGAGCGGGGCCCCAACAAGGGCCAGAGCGAACGGTGCAGTTGTCCACGGACCAGGTGCGCATCATCGCCTGGGCGGTGGGCAACTGCAGGGCGATTTCCCGAGCCATGCACTTGCTCCCCACGCGAGCTGCTGCAGCGCCCGGCCTGCTGGCCGGCTCGCCCTCGATCTTGATTACCAGGTGGGATGGGCCATCCCGGCCGTGAGGCCGGGTAAGGAGTTGCCCCCTCGGCCGTACGATACAAACGGCAAGCGGAGCGCGCAGGCCGAAGGCCGGAGGCGTGAGGATGGAAGCCCGAAGGGCCAAGACCCGGCGTGCTTTTGGCCGGGGCTTGGTTCACGACAGCCGCCCCCCGAAGGGGGCACGCACAAGAGGGAGAATCAAACGTCTTTCGGAGCCTGGCCAACTCGGGCGTCATGCCAACCTGGCCACTTTAGGAGGTTGTTCGGGCCGTTGCTGGCCAGCCATTTCTCAAGGTACGCCAGCTGCGAGGGATTCAACTCGGTGAGTTTGGGCAGGGTTTGAGTCGCTTCAACCTCGGCCTGCAGATCCAGCACAAAATCAGGCCCCAACTCGTCCAGCTTGGTCAGCACACCGTCAACGGCTTCCAGCAACTGGCGAGGATCACCGCCTCGATCAGCGTATTCGCCCAGCAGCTCCGACCATTCGTCCTGCTGTGCATCCCATTCCTCTGCTTCCTCGGCCTGCTGATTCATCTGGTCCGGGTCTATAGCTTTCATACCATGCGCCCGCTCCAGCCAGTGATCAGCCAGCATGCGTTCGTCGCTGCCGTTGCTGCCGAAGCGGTCAGCCCGGGGCCTGTTGCCAAAGTTCTGGATGCCGGCCAGGTCGCCAATAAAGCTTTCGAGCAGTTCCGCAGGTTTCATCTGATGCCGGCGTGCTTCCCATTCGAATTCAGGCGGAATGCGTACGGAAACAACTTCTGTTTCATCCGGCACGAACTCGCCTTTGGCACCAGGCACAAGCCCTGCCGGTGCGAGAAAGCCGGTAGGTCGACTGTCGCACCGCCAACCGCATGTCAAATGAGCGCGGTGGTGCGGCCACTTCCCATGGTTAAGCGGCACCATCTGAAATTCATCGTTCGTGGTGTCCAGCTCGTACACGCGGCGCAGGCTTTGATCCTGGTAGGCCCGGAAAATCATGGTGCCATTCCCTGCTGCCGACGACGCAAAATGCGCTGGCAGTACATAGCCCACTTTGCCTACGTCACTCTCATTCACGTAATGAGCGGCGCGCAACGTGTGCTGCTTTCCCTGGTACTCGATAACCAGGTCAGCCGTTTTCCCGTCCTCATTGATCTGGTTAGCAACCAGGGTGACGTTATGAATGGAAACTGAGTGAATCCGGTCAGCCTGGAAAATGAGTTCATCAGACGACATTTCGTCTCTCCTTGTGATTCTTCACTTCGATTTTTGGGCGGCAGGCTGGGGGAATGGCTTGGCCATTTCCCGCACCTGTTCGGCCAACTCGGGGGGCAGCCACACCAGGACGGGGACCAGCTCGCCGGCGCCCTGCTCTTCCAGGATTTTCCGCACACGCTTTACCGCTGCGTGCGCGGTCTGCTTGGTCATCCCCCTGGCCTCGGCTACGTCGGTGATGCGCTGGCCATCGACCAGAACGGCCTTGGCCACCTCGACGGTCGAGATGGCCAGGCGCTTGGAAGCAAACAGGGGCGCAACCTTCTTCCATTCTTCTTTGGTGTACATCGGCTGCATTCATCAGCTCCTAGTGTCGGTAGTCAATCAGCCGCGGCCCCCTGCTGGTGAATCCGCTGCCAGATCTCGCAATGCGTGATGGTCGGCAGCGCTAGGAACGTCCAGTAACGACCGCTTGAACGGGCGTACACGCGCACCAGGTCGCCAACCTCGGGGGCTTGCAGTATGAACGAATCGCCGGCCTCGCCGGCGTTGTAGTCGAGCACCTGAGCGCGGCTAAGCGCGAAGTCATACCGGGTTTCGGTGATGCGCGCCGGCTGGGTGCCGTGGGCGGCTTCCTGCGCTTGCAGAAAGCCTACTTCATCGCCCAGCACAGCGCCGGGGTGCCTTACCTGGATCTCTGGCAGCATCAGCCAGGTTGCGCGAGCGGCCCAAGCATTGGGGCCGATCTGGCGGGCATAGTCGATGATTGCGGTTTGGCCGGGTACATAGAAAACTTTTTGCATGGCTGCGATCTCCCTGCATGGTGCAGACCGGGCGCGCTGGGCGCCCGGCCTGGGGCTGTTAGGCGGCTTGGCGCAGGTGCTGGGCCAGTACCCACAGGGCGCGATTCAATTTCACGTCCTGGTCAATGCCGGAAACGGCACGGGTGCTGGTGCGGCGCCCTTGTTTGTTGCGGCCTCGCAGCCCTCCCTTGATGGTGTTTTCCTGTACGCGGTTGAAGGTCGACCAGAGGTCATTGGTGGCGTCTTCGCGGCGGCGTGGTGCCAGAAGCTGGCTAGCGGTCACCGGAGCCGGGCCGTCTGCCGGGTCGTAACGGTAGGCAAGTGCAGCCTCGGCAAAGGCGTGCTGCAGGTCGCCGCCCACTTGGATGCTTTTCATGGTTTCGCGCTGTTCTTCGATCAGCTGGAAGTGATTCAGGACTTCATAGGCGCCCTCGATCACCTCCCCGATGACATCCTGACGCCCACTGTGACGCACTTTTTGATCAAGCGCGGCATCGCCCAGCACCAGGCCATTGGCGCACACGAAACGGAAGCAACCGCCCATCATCTGGTAGCTGCTGGTGCCGTCGTGGCTGTTCAGCAGGATGATTTCGTTGGCTTCCTTGGCCACGATGGTATCGGCGTGGCGCAGGCGGATCATGTGCTTGGTGTGGTCGCGTTTGTCGGTGTTGCGCACGCGGGTTTGGCAGGCCATGAACGGCATGAACCCTTCGCTGCGCAGTGCTTCCAGTACGTCGACGGTGGGAATGTAGCGGTAACGATCGGAGCGGCTTTCGTGAGCTTCCTCGGCAAAGATCGAGGGCGCTACGCGGGCGATATCGTCATTGGTCAGTGGGCTGTCGCTGCGGACCATGCAAGGGTTACGGAAATTGCTGGATAGACGCATTTTTGAATCTCCTTCGCGATTTGCCTGGAGCGGTTGCCGCCGCTGGTTCCAGGCTGTCGAGGCGGAATTGCTTCGACAGGGTTAGTATCGCAAAGGCTCGAACCTAAGTCAACTATTGGTCAAATCTAATTTGACCGTTTGTCGCGCAGAAAAAAGCCCGACATTGCGCCGGGCCTGGTCTTGCGGGTGTTTACTGAAGCTGCCAGCTGAAACGGTACGGGTCCATGAACGGAATGTCGTCGTCAAAGCTGTCAAAGTCGGCTGCTGGCTGTGGTGCAGGTTGCGGCGCTTGCTGCTGAGCTGGCGGGCGCTGCTGTGGGCGCTGCTGCCGTGGCGCCTGCTGGCGGGGTGCTTGGTCGCCGCCGCCCTGGTTGTACGGATCGCCGCCCTGCTGCTGGTTCTGCGGGCGACCGCCTAGTAACTGCATGGTGCCGTTAATGTCGACAATGATTTCGGTGGTGTAACGCTTGATGCCGTCCTTCTCCCACTCGCGGGTTTGCAACTTGCCTTCGATGTAGCATTGGGAACCTTTGCGCAGGTACTCGCCGGCGATCTCGGCCACCTTGCCGAACAGCGAGACGCGGTGCCACTCGGTACGCTCGACCTTCTGCCCGGTTTGCTTGTCGGTCCACTGCTCGCTGGTGGCCAAGCTGAGGTTAGTTACCGCGTTGCCGTTTGGCAGGTAACGGACTTCGGGGTCCTGTCCGCAAGTCCCAACCAGGATCACTTTATTTACGCCACGGGCCATGATGAATCTCCTTTTCCGTCTGGATTAGTCGTTTTCGAAGCAACCGCAAGGGCAGGTCATGCTGTCCAGGCCGTGCCAGCAAAGGCCGTTGTCGGCGTCTTCCTGGCGTTGTGCTTCGTTTTCACTGGCAGACATATAGCCGTAAGCCTCGCGGGCATACGCAAAGATTTCTGCCACTCCCTCGGCCTGGTCATCGGCGCCGAACTCTGCGTCCATGCTCGCACAGAAGGCGTTATGCACCATCGTGTCATAGGTAGGGAAGCGTTCGCATGCTGCGCCGTACAGGTCATCAACCTTGCGCTCCATCGCCTCGCTATTCGACGCGACCGGCGCCCAAATCTTTTTGGCGAAGTTCAGAAAGTCGCCGGTAGTGAGCCAATTGTGGGCGCTGACTGCGGGGGCCTGAGCGGTGATATTCATGTGTGAAACTCCTTCGCGACTACCCTGGAGCGGTTGCCGCCGCTGGATTCCAGGCTATCGAAGCGGGATTGCTTCGACAGGTTTAGTATCGCAAAGGGCCTAACCAAAGTCAACTATTGGTCAAATCTAAATTGACCGCTTGTCGCACATTCTCGCGTGCGAGAAATCATGCTTTTTTCTGCGCCGTACGCTTGACGGCTCTACCGAGCTGCTTTAATGCCGAGCGTTTGGGCGCGGGAAACAAACGCTTTTCAAAGCAGCAGCCGCGAAGCGGATGCCGCCCTGCTCTTTGGGAATGGAAGCGCGCCACCGCTGGGTGGATCTGCTCGGCAGCCTTCGGTAGGACGCGGTAAGCCAGGACTATCCAGAGCCAGGCCGCGTGCAAGGGGACCGTGGAATACCGCAGGGAGCGCAGCGAGTGAGGATATGCCGCGAAAGCCCCTTGCAGGCAAGGCCTGGTGGCGGATAGGCCATTGGGGCGTCCGCTTCCTACCGATGGTTGCTGAGCTAGCCGCAGTGGTTGCCATGGAACGACCGGCAAGCGGAGCGCGCAGGCCGAAGGCCGGAGGCGTGAGGATGGAAGCCCGAAGGGCCAAGACCCGGCGTGCTTCTGGCCGGGGCTTGGTTCACGACAGCCGCCCCCCGGAGGGGGCACGCACAGGACTGCACCTTACTGGGTCCGTCCAGCCGGATGCAGCGCTTCATCAATGCGTTTCGGCGTCATGGAGGATGCAGCATCCGGCACCAATATTTCGATGCGAGTGGTGGTCGGTGGATGCTCCTGCAGATAACGCACTTTTTCCTGGTACTTCTGATCAAGCCGGCGTTGAAGCATATGCCGCGAAGCGAGCATTTCAACCGTCAAAAGACCTACACCGGCAATCGCACAGAGAACCACGGGTAGCCAGTTGCGCCGTTTGGTCTTGCGTTTCATGGCGAGCCTCGTCAGTTGTCCAGGCGCAGCCCGCCGCCTTTGAGGCTGGCCAGCTCGCTGAGCAGCAGCTCGCGCTGCGACGGTGTGATTTTGTTGAGGTACTGCAGCTTGGCCAATGTACCGAGTACAGCGCCGTAACCCATGAGGGGATAGGTCGGATCGGTTCGCCGCCGACGCAACGAATCCTCCAACTGATCCATGGACTGGGCCATCGCTGAGAACTTTTGGCGGATCTCATTGAGGGAGGTGGGCCGGTTTACCAGGTTCGGGAAGTAGTTGGCCAGGCCGGGCCGATCCGAGTCCATCAGGCACTGAATACCCAGCTCCAGATCCTCGCGGGCGGGAGCGGTGGCCACCGACAAAGCCCCCTCGATCTCGGCAACCGAAGCCGTCTCCAGCCACAGCAGCACATCGAGGTACGCGGTCAATTCCTGTTCCGTTCGTTCGTCCATGGCTCAATCCTCAAAATCCATTTCATCGCTGGCATCGACAACCAGGGAGCGGCACTGTTCGGCACGACGCATCAAACTGATGCCCTTACCTGGCCAGAGTGACGCGGCGGCTTCGTACAGCTCGGCGGCTGAATACCACTTCTTCCGATGCTCTGCCAAGCGCGCAGCGGTATGCAGGGCCTGGCTGGAACGTTGGGCTTTGCTCATGGTGAGATCGCGGAACATGGTGTATCTCCTTCGCGTGGTTTCCCGGGGACGGTTGCCGCCGTCTTGACCGGGAAGGTGAGGCGCCCCGGGCGGGGCGCCAGTCGTTATGCTGCCTTGTCGAGGTTGCTGGCCAGCGATAGGCCGACCGCAACAGGTCGTACCCACACCGGCATGTGGCTGAGCAAGAAGGTTTCGCCCTGCTTTGCCAGCAGGAGGGTTTGGGCCATGACGCCTGCAATAGCCTCGGCGGCTTTTGGCGGCACGGCATTACCGATCCGCTCGCGCCACGCCTGATCGCTCAAGCCGTCCAGCTCAAGCATTTCCTCCGGGTCGACCAGGCTTTGCAGCGCGGCCATTTCCAGGGTGGTGAATGGCCGGTGCCAGGTTCCGTCGAGGCTCTGAATCACGCAGGTCAACCGATCATTCGCGGCTGGCATACGCGGATCTGCCACGCTCCACCGGCCATTGTCCAAGCGCGCACTGGCGGAAACAGCGCCGGCCAGGCCCTCCCACGGCACCACGCCATAATGCCCCCCGGTGAGGTAGGCATCGCCTTTCACTCGCCGTAATCCTGGGCGTGGGTCTTGTACTGCAAAGGCGCCCTGCCCTGTCGTGCTGCCTGCAATGACCGTACGTGCGGCACCATCCCAGCGGGTCACGTTGTATTTGCCATGGCCACCAGCTGCACCACGCGGATCTGCCACGCTAAACGTGCCCTGCCCTGGCGACTTGATGCCGATGATTGCGCCGCTCGGGTCCTCCCAGCGCCGTACGCCATATTGTTGGTACTGCGCGGCACTGGCTGGGCTGCGCGGATCTGCGACGGAAAATGCGCCATTGGTGGGGCCAGTTTGACCGGCGACCGTGCCCACTGAATCACCCCAGCCGCGCACGCCGAGATAACCGGAGAATGCTTCCGGCACAATCACAAAGTCGCGCAGGTAGCCATCTTCGATGGCCAACTGATCGAGGCTGCGCCAGTCCTTACCGGCCTCGACCAGGGCAAGGCGTACCCACGTTTTCCATTGCAGTGCAGGAACGCGGTGCATCGGGCCGGCGCGCTCGATATCGCCCGGCAGCGGCATGCGGCCAAGAACAGCACCGACCGATTGCAGGGACTTTTTCTCCGGCTCATAGAGGAACGGCGGCACCTTCTCGACGTGCCGGGCCACCAACAGGAAGCGCTTGCGGCTTTGGGCCAACCCGCCCAGCTCCCCGCAGTCGTGGGTTGTCTCATTCACGGCATAGCCGAAGAAGTTCAGCACCTGGACGATCTGATCGAGCAGGTGGCGACCACGGGTGGCCAGGCGTGGCACATTCTCGAACACGATCAGGCTCACCGGGTTGTGCTGCCAGGCTTCGCACATGAGCCACACGCAGCGCAACGTCAGTTCATTGAGGGCCTGATATTTGGGGGTGAGGCTCAAAGCCTCGGACAACAAGCCAGAAGCCCCCTTGCAGGGGCTGCTGATGAACACCACATCGGGATCCTGGAAGCCCGCAGCGCGGCGTATGTCTGCCGGCGTAGCCTCTCGCCATTCGGCGGGCGGCTCCTTGCCATGAAAGGCGGTGTACTGCTCGCGGGTGAACAGGTCCATTTGTGTACCTGGTACGCCGGCCAAGCGGTCGAAGTCGCGCAGCGCGCCGGCGTCCACATCGACGCCGCCAATGCAGCGCCATTCTGCCTGCAGGTGGCCAACTACCTCTTTGTTCTGGTTGAAACCCTTGGCGCCGCCGCCAAGCCCGCAGCAGAAATGAAAGTGCTTGAGCACATACCTTGTAAGCATGTTCGTCATCCGTCACGAATGCCCGGACACCAGGTCCGGGCGGGGCTGTGGTCAGAGGGCGCGGGCAGTTGCCTCGGCCATATCGCGGAAGATCTCGGCGTGCAGTTCCAGCGGGAACTCCGCGATGACTTCGCGCTGGCCGATGCCGGAACGCTGAGCGACGACGGTGTACATGGTGACGGTGGCGGGGTCTTGCCCTGGGCGGGCCTGGTGGGATGGCTCGACGGTGAAGCCGGCGAACTCGCGCAGCTGCGCGGCTGAGCTGAAATAGAACAGGTGGGTTTCGATAGCCATTGGTGAATCTCCTTCGCTGTGTGCCCGGAGCGGTTGCCGCCGCTGGTTCCAGGCTGTCGAAGCAGGATTGCTTCGACGTACCCAGTATCGCAAAAGCAAAACCTACTGTCAACTATTGGTCAAATCTAATGTGACCGTAAGTTGATTACTGCCATAGCTCCATCTGCTCGGCGGTGATGTCGACCACGGGTATTCCTGGTGTGCGTGAGTCCAAGGCGTTGTCAGGATCTCGCAGGGTGTCGGATAGCTTGGCGAACCGTGCTCGATCAGTAGCGGTGCGCTTGACGTTGAAACCCTCGTCCACAACGTCGTTGACCCGTGCCCACTGATTCCAGGCGAAGCTACGGCCCAGCCCTACCGTGGTCGTCGTGCTGGGGAATCCATCGGCATTGCGCACCAGGTCTTCCCATGAGGCACCGAACTGCACCGCGTCGAAACGACTGTGCTTGCCGGTGAGCGCGTTGCGTTCCAGCAACAGGGCACGCTCCAGCAGATCCGGGTGATTCGCGGCAAGCCAATACAGCTCCCAGTGCTTGGAAGCTGGGCAGAAAAAGCAGGCCGATTTGATCGGCACCAGGTCCGCACCGAGGGCCTGGGTGATCGACCGTACGCAATCGCGCCGGGTCCAGCGGACCAGTTGCAAGGGATAGACATAATCGAAGTCGGCGTCGGCTGGTTTGATCGCCTTAGACCGGCGCAGGTCGGCTTTGCCGCAGTCATACCCGATCAGCTTGACGATGCGCTGCCCGGTTGCCTGGGCATGCTTCCAAAGTGGGTGGGGGGACCTGGCGTTGGGGCCGGAGCGAGCGCCCTTGAGAAACTGATCCTGGGGCACCTGCTTCCACTTCACCGAACAGGACTTCATGCCAAAGGCCAGGCTAGGCAACGTTTCGTTGGCCATGCAGTTGCCGTACAGATCCTGGTATTCAGTGGTCGGCTTGGGCTTTTTCCGGCACACGCTGACAGTCGGCCAGCCCCACGCCCGCAGTACGGAATCCATCGCCTCGATGTGGGCCAGCGTCTCGGGCTTCTCTGCGCCAGTGTCGGCAAAGGTGATGATATCCGGGCGCAACCCTGCCGCGTGCAGAGCTACCAGCATGGCCGTGGAGTCCACGCCAGATCCGAAACAGACGGCCAGCAGCCGCCCTGCCAACGCAGTGCGCAGGGCCTCGACCTGGGCCAGGGATAAAATGGGCTGAGCGCTGTCCAGTGGACAGCCGCGGCTGATCGCGTTCATGCGTGCTCCTTCGCAAGTGCCCGGAGCGGTTGCCGCCGCTGGATCCGGGCACTGTGGGGGTGATTACTCGGTGTCGTCGCCTATCAGGTCGCACAAGCTGGGGGCCAGATCGACTATGGCCGCCCTGTTGTTCGGTCCTGTCACCTCAAACACGCAGGCGCTGTCGGGATCACCATCTGCAATACGCGATTGGAAGTAGTGGCGGGCACACGCCTGTGCTGCCGCCCGGTGGTCGCCTTCAACGTCAACATCAACAGTCCATACAACTCGATAGCTAGGCATTGGGGTTTCTCCTTCGCAGTGCCGGAGCGGTTGCCGCCGCGTGT
Organism: Pseudomonas sp. NBRC 111143; assembly: GCF_001320965.1. Classification (NCBI taxonomy): domain Bacteria; kingdom Pseudomonadati; phylum Pseudomonadota; class Gammaproteobacteria; order Pseudomonadales; family Pseudomonadaceae; genus Pseudomonas; species Pseudomonas sp. NBRC 111143. The sequence continues at coordinate 32,544 of NZ_BCBT01000045.1, forward strand.
ACCGGCTAGGGTTACTTGCCTTCGAAATAGGTGGGTCGCTGGGCCAGCTCGCGGGCAATCAATTCATCCGCGAACAATGGCGCTTGTTTCTCTATCCGCCGCTCAAGGTTCTTGCGCCGTACCTTGCCCTTGGCCTCGTCGCTCCAGCGCCTCACCGCTTGCGAGGCTGGGAAGTCCAGGCAGACGCCATAGCCTGCTGGGCGGGCCTCCCACGCCTTGCGCATTTCCTCGGGGAGCTTCTGCCCTGCCGGCGCCTCGATCACCAGCAACTCAAAGGCGCCAGGGCAAGGCAGGTGAGGCATACACCAGCGTAGGGAGTAGCGCCACATGGGCGGCGCTACCTGCTGGGTGGCCATCACGCAAAGTCCCACTGTGCCTGATCCCAACCCGGCAGCTTGCGCTGGGCCGCTTGGCGGATGCTGTGCAGGGTGCGGAATGCCTCGGTCGCGTAGTAGTCGCGATTTTGGTTCGACTGGTACTCCAGGCATTGAATGAGCTTGAGGGCTTCAAGGGGGGTGGGTTTGCGCACGGTTTCATCCAGCCCGAACAGTTCGGCCCTGAAGGTTTCGCCCGGATAGCGCGCACGAACCGAGCGCAGGTTTTCGTCCAGCAGTTGCTGGCCCTGGTCGGCCAGGATTTGGTAGGTCGTCGCATCGGGCTTGCCGGTGCAGCCGAACATGAGGATGGCGGAAATATGGAAACGGTCGACGATATAGGCGCTCATGGAAATCTCCTTCGCAACGTGCCCGGAGCGGTTGCCGCCGCTGGTTCCGGGCTGTTGAAGCGGTATTGCTTCGACCTGGTTAGTATCGCAAAGGGGCTTGCATAAGTCAACTATCAGTCAAATCTAATTTGACTGATAGTATATTCCACTTGCTACGCAGCCCGAGCGTCTGGAAGGACGTTGCCGGCATAGTATTCAGCTATCTGCTCGTTCACCTTATCCAGCAGATCCAGGCGCAGGAACTCCAGATGGAGCGTGCCTTTCTTGAAGGCTTTAGCCCGGTAGATCTCGTTCTCGAACACTTCCCCAGCCTGAAAGGCAGCATCCATAGCTGAGGTCAATGCGTGAGGCTGGAAGGGCTTGCCATCGAGCGTTTGAAATACCCTATCAAGGTCATTCAGCTTGTCTTTTGCCCACGAACCGTACCGGATGCAAAGACCACTTGTGAACGAAGATTCGACCATGCCTTCCATGATGACTTTCGGGCCGATGCGGAACGGCTCTTTAGCGTTTGTGCGGTAGTCGTCAGATAGATACCGGAACACATTGAAAACCCCACGCTGGAACATCGATTCGGCGTTTATGCGCAGGTCAATGAACGTCGCGCTAATTGTCGATGCGGTGAATTCAGGCGGGGATGGGCAAAGGCTTTTCTCAAACTCCGCGACGGCCTCCGCGTCCATGAGCTGTTTAAAGCCGGTCATATCGAACGCCCGGCGCCATAGGGAGGTGTCCAGTTCGCGGCGCACCCTGTCCTGGTCTTCCCTGATTTTCCCGGCGTGAGGCATCAGATAGCGACCATGAGGCGCTAGGACTTCCTCGGCCATCTCAAGTGTGCGGCGTGCATCTGCCATCAGGCGCAGCGCTTCCTCGCGGGCAGTTAGCAGATCGTCCAGCGTAGTAGGTAGCGCCAACTCTTTGAAAATAGACATTGTTCTGACTCCTTCGCAACGTGCCCGGAGCGGTTGCCGCCGCTGGTTCCAGGCTTGTCTAAGCGGGATTGCTTCGACGGATTCAGTATCCCAAAAGAAACTGCTTGCGTCAACTCTAGGTCAAATCTATATTTACCATAAATTGACTTTCTCGCATGCGAGAACCTTGTTCAATCGTGATTTATAAGCTACAATCAATCCCATGAAGACAATTAAACAAACCGCCACGTACAGGAACTGGGAACGCAAGCTGCGAGACAAGCAGGCCAAAGCCATCATCGCTGCGCGAGTCTTCCGCGTTGCGCATGGTCTGCTTGGAGACGTTCAACCAGTGGGCCAAGGGATCAGCGAACTGCGTATCCACCACGGCCCCGGCTACCGCGTGTATTTCCAGCAGCGCGGTAACCAGCTGGTCCTGTTGCTGTGTGGTGGGGACAAGAGCAGCCAAGCGCGGGATATCGAAACCGCCAAGTCCTTGGCCAGCCAGTGGAGTGACGATGAATGAAAGAACAATTTTACGACTACGATCCCGCTGATGCGCTGACCGATGCTGAGTCCATCGCAGTATTCATGGAGGACGCATTCGAAACAGGCGATGCGGCCTATATCGCAAAATGCCTGGGTGTCGTGGCCCGCGCCAAAGGGATGACCGCCCTTGCCAATGAATCTGGCCTTTCCCGCGAACACCTTTACCGGTCGTTCTCGGACAAGGGCAATCCGACCTTGAAAACCCTGCTGGCCGTGATGCGTGCCGTTGGCCTGGACCTGACAACACGCAAGCACGTTGAACCGGCACACTAACAACCCAAAAGGAGTCGCTATGAACACGGATCTGATCGTCAAAAGGATTTTGCTCACACCCGTGGCAGCTGGCTTTGGGTGGCTCGTTGCCACCATGATTGTGATCGGCCTTAACCTGGCCTTACCTACCGTTTCAGTCCCATGGATAGAGCGCGCTGGGCCTATCGGCGCCATTGTGGGCATCGCCATTTTTTACTGGATGACCTGGAAAGATGGTCGCTCGGCCACGCGGAAAGGTTAGGCCCATGCCGAGAATTAGCCTTAGCAACAGACTGCGTGACTGGTCGCGTCTATGGGTACTTTCTGGCGATGACATTTCCTGCCAGGAATGCGGAATGGCAACCCGAGCCAGTGAGCCGGACAGAATATTTGTGCATGGATACGGGTGCAGCCTTCAAACCCCAAACCATCAGTTTCCTTGGCGAGATCTGGCTGAGGCAATGGCCAAGCTACCTGGTAAAACCAAAGCTGCCCGTGCCCAAGACCCCTGCTATTACGTGAAATAGGCACCATCCACACAAGGAGTAATACGCACATGGAAAACATCGCTTGCATGACCAAAAGGCCGCGTTACGCCCTCGCTTGGGCGGTATGGGTGGGCGTCGCCGCGTGGGCATCGCTACATTCCCCCTACCCTGGATTCACTGGCTGGGACTATGTGTTATTCGCGTTCCTGGTCATGGTGCCCAAGGGCATAAATGGCGAGTTCCCCGCGTTGACGGATAGCCCTGATGATCTGACGCCGGAGAGAAAACGCCGCTACGTCTATACGCTGATCACGCTGGGGCTTTTTGCCTGCTTGCTGTCACGGCACGTCTCCATTCTCGACAGCCCCCTGGTGCGTGTATTCATCGGCTGAATCAACTGTCCAGAGCGCTTGACCGCAGGCGCTCTTGCAGATCTGCTTTAATGCCGAGCGTTTGGGCGCGGGAAACAAACGCTTTTCAAAGCAGCAGCCGCGAAGCGGATGCCGCCCTGCTCTTTGGGAATGGAAGCGCGCCACCGCTGGGTGGATCTGCTCGGCAGCCTTCGGTAGGACGCGGTAAGCCCGGACTATCCAGAGCCAGGCCGCGTGCAAGGGGACCGTGGAATACCGCAGGGAGCGCAGCGAGCGAGGATATGCCGCGAAAGCCCCTTGCAGGCAAGGCCTGGTGGCGGATAGGCCATTGGGGCGTCCGCTTCCTACCGATGGTTGCTGAGCTAGCCGCAGTGGTTGCCATGGAACGACCGGCAAGCGGAGCGCGCAGGCCGAAGGCCGGAGGCGTGAGGATGGAAGCCCGAAGGGCCAAGACCCGGCGTGCTTCTGGCCGGGGCTTGGTTCACGACAGCCGCCCCCCGGATGGGGGCACGCCCGTGGCGCGCTGGCTCGTTTCCCCCAGCGTTTACTGGTGGATTGCTCAAAAAATAGTTGCCATACCTGTCAACTCTTGCGACTATTAACCCAGTCAGATGATCTTTGCGAGACCTGGCAAAGCGGCTCCTAACCGCGATGCCGAAGAAAACCGCCCTCCTACGGCGGTTTTTTTTCGCCCAAAAAAAGCCTGGTCAGCCCCCTTTTGTGATGGCACAGCGACAGCGGAGCCGGTAATATCGCGGGCAGTCGTTTGTGGCATGTTTGTACCGGGTGGGGTGCCCCCGTTCTAAAGATTCAAAACACTGCTGGGGACGCGGGCCTAGGAATCCGCGCGGATTTGATCCCTGGTTAACATCAGCCCCGCCCGCGTCTCGCAGAGATCATCTGACTTGCTATCTCGTCGTCGGCCTGTGTTCCGGAAAAGCTGCGATAGAGACAGAGGCCCGCACCGTGAGGGTCCTTGGAATGCATAAATTCCTTAAAGATCTCACCATCCAGGTTGTTGCAAAGCTCCTGGTTGAGTGGATCCGCGATAGTTGGAACGGCTAACACCTGACTGACGGAGGAACCCGCTGCGGCCTGGCCAACGCGGGTTTTCTTTTGCCTGTGATCCGGCTCGCTCGCCGGCATCGGCCCCCCAGCGGGCAAAAAAAAGCCCCGCCATCGAGTAGCGGGGCCTACAGCTGTGTTACTAATCAATCAAGGTGGTCACGAATCCAGAGCCAGGCCCTGTACACGTTTGTCAGCTTGGCCAGGAAATCAGCCACGTTGACCACCTCTATGAGACGCTTTAGCGTTTTCATAGAACCCCCAAAAAGGTAGGTCCCTGGCCCGCCGCACTTACCGGACAGTGCAACGGTTTCACTGATCAGCCCCGTAAGGGTGTTGACGCTATCAGCGAACCAGAGTGTTCATCGGCCCTCTCCATTCCCGGCGCGTTGTCCAGACGCGGTGGAAAGGCCCCCCAAGGCAGCAAGCCGCCCGGTGCTCTACTTCATACCGCAAAAACCATGACCGAAAAAAGCCTTTTTACGCGTTTGTGAAGTTTATTTTTCCGAATGACGACGGGGGCTTGACGATGCCCAGCAATGCCGCTAGGTGGCGGCAACAGGCTGATAAACTGGGCATATTCGCTCAAACTCCCAAAAAAATTGCGTTAGCCAAAATGATGATCGCTTTACTCGGCGCTTCGGTGAATCTTCCGATGATCAATTTTGATCATTGCGCCGGTCGCTGTTCGGCTATTGCGCAACCAGTACCACTGTATTTACTATCGGCCTTGTTGACGCTATCAGCGAACCGCGAAACGAACGTCCATTCGATTCGCACAAACGAACCGCCCGTCCAGGCGGTTTTTTTGTGCCCGAAATTCGCCGCCGACTTCGCCGGTGAATTCGGCGTTCGGTGCGTAGCAGCGCCTATCATAGGCAGTTCGTTACCAGGTTTGCACGAACACCATGACCGAGAACGACTATACCTTCGCTGGTGCGGGCTGAGCCTTTTATACCAGCGGCTCTAGCCGCATCGCTCGACCTGAATTACTGTATATGGATACAGTAATTCACGGTGCCTTATGAACGCGCTTACTCCCCTCCCCCTCGCGGCTTCCGATCAGCTGCTGCAGGTGCTTGCCGGCTGTGCTGCAGGCGGCTTTCCGAGTCCAGCAGCTGACTATTACGAGCCACCACTTTCCCTGGATGAACTGATGAACATCCGCGCCCCGCATGTCTGGATCGTCCAGGTAGAAGGCGACAGCATGCGCGATGCCGGCATCTTCGACGGGAGCCGCCTGGTGGTCGACCGCTCGATCACGCCCAGCGCTGGGCATATCGTGCTGGCCTACGTCGACAACCAGCCGCTGGTGAAGCGGCTGGCCAGGTCGCCGGCAGGCTGGATTCTTGAATCGGCTAACCCCGCGTACAAGAGCATCGCGCCCAGCGAGTACGGCACCATCGAGGTGTTCGGGGTCGTGACTTGGGATCTCACGCAGCATGCACAGTGAACCTCGGCCCGTCTTCGGCCTGGTGGATGTGAACTCGTTCTACTGCAGCTGTGAGCGCATTTTCAGACCGGAGCTGCGGCAACGCCCAGTCGTTGTTTTGAGCAACTCGGACGGTTGCATCGTGGCTCGTACGAACGAGGCGAAAGCCCTTGGGTTGAAGATGGGGGACCCCTACTTCAAGGTGCGCGTCTTCTTGGAGCAGAACGGCGTCGCCGTTTTCAGCAGCAATTACACCTTGTATGGCGAGCTGAGTCATCGCGTGGGTGTGGCCATCGAATCCCTGGTACCGGACTGGGAACGGTATTCGATTGACGAACTGTTCGTGCGACTCGACGGGCTACCTGAGCCGATCATTGATGTAGGCCGGGCGATTCAAGCCCGAGTGCTGCAGTGGACTGCCCTACCGGTAGGAGTAGGCATCGGCCACACGAAGACCCTGGCAAAGGCGGCGCAGCACGCCTCGAAAGTGTGGCGAGAGAAAACAGGCGGCGTGGTCGACCTGCGCAAGCCCGAGGCGGTCGAATGGCTGCTCCGGCGAATGCCGGTTGATGAAGTGTGGGGGATCGGTCGCCGTATGCGTGACAACCTGGCCCGCGACGGAATAAGCACGGCCTGGGAGCTGTCGCAGGCCGAAGCGCGAGCGATGGGCCGCAAGTACAGCGTTGTGCTTGAACGGACCATCAGGGAGCTGCAGGGCGAATCCTGCATGGACCTTGAACAGTCCACGCCTGCCAAGCAATCGATCTGCTCAAGCAGGATGTTTGGCCAGCGTGTGCATACGCTCCAGGGCCTGCAGGAGGCGCTGGCGACCTACATTCACCGCGCCGCGGAGAAGCTGCGCCGGCAGCGCTCGCTGTGCGGTGCCCTGCGCATCGGCATCCAGACTTCATTCCATGGCGACGGGCCGAAGTACGCCAACGCGGCCTCCTGCATACCCGCATACCCAACGGATGACGTTCGGCAGCTGACCAAATACGCGCTGCAGGCGGTAGGGGAGATCTATCGGCCCGGCTTTGCTTACAGCAAGGCCGAGGTGCTGCTGATGGATCTGCGCAAGCGGGGGGAGTACACGCAGGACCTGTTCAGCCCGAGCCAACCCGAGCGCTCGGACGCTCTGATGGCTACCATGGACAAGATCAACCGCCGATGGGGCCACGACTGTTTGCGGACTGCCGCTGTCCCGCTGACGCCGGATTGGGGCATGCGGCGAGCATTGCTAAGCCCCAGTTACATGACCAGCTGGGACCAGCTGTGGAAGGTACAATGCCGGTAATTCTCGCGTGCGAGAATCAGCTTTTGCGGCTGGCCAGCCGCTTGCGGCGTACGCCAATGCTCGCACGGGATACTCCGGCAAGCTTGGCCACCAACGCATCTGGCACCTTCCCTAACAGGTGGTCGTAGCGGGACGCTACAGACACACGCTTATAGGGTTGAATACCCAAGAAAGCGCAGCGCTGCACAATCACTGGGTACGGCACGCCAACCTGCCGGCAAATTTCAGTCGGGGTCATGGTCGCCAACAGTGACTCATAACCCAACCAGGGGCCGTGGTAGTCGGGAATGGGAGTAGGGGGGCTGTCACCAGGTATTGGTTGCACAGGTTCAAAGCCCAGTCCTTCGCGGACTTCCTGAACCATGGCCAGATCGACGCTGGCCAACCGGGCAATCTCCTGGTCACTGACATAGCCAAAGAGCGATTTGTAGGGCCGCAGGTCATGACTGAGCGGCAACACCTGTTTGCGGGGTGCGGGCCGGAACACCGGCAGAATGCCCAGCGACTCGCGGTAGGCTTTGACACTTTTGTTGGTGACGCCACAACGCGCAGCGATTGCACTGTCGGGGGCAAATCCCAGCAGATTCTTGTAGGGTTCTATCATCTGGCCGACCGACCAGGGCGCAATCCCAAGTTGCTCACGGCGGCGCCGGATCCTGTGCGGGGTGGACCCGATCAAACGGGCAAGCTCAACATCCTTGAGCTTGCCCAGTTTGCAGTCGTACCACCGGGCTTGCCCCACAAGCTCCCAGTCGACGGTCGCCATGCTACGGATGCCGAGCTGGTGGGAAGGCTGGAATGTTCAGGCCACGCGGGTCTGAACTGGCATCCCAAGACCACCACCCGGTCGGCCCGTAGTGCTGGGCGTAGTAGGCGCACTTGACCTGCTTGCGGGCCAGGTACTTCGGATCCTGACGGCCATACACTTCCATCGGCACCTCTCTGCCGGCGCCGACGTCCATCAGCCAGAAATCGGGAAAGACCTGCTCCTGCCCAGCATCGAAACGCATGGGCTTGATGAACCGGCGCCCTTGCTCGCGCAACAGCGCCTCGATCACACCCTCGTAGCCAGATTCAATGGGGATCCATTCATCACTGACGACCATCAGGGCGACGTTGAGCGCTTGGGCTTTGCTGGCTGAGGTGGGCTGATCGGTCTGAACAATAGCGATGACGCGCCGCCCTTCACGCCAACCGCGCAACGCAGCCTCGTAGCTCCGGGCGGTTCTCTGCCAAAGATCGCCGTCAGTGAACAGACGCGGAATGCCGTTGAAGCCGGTGATGGTGATGTACCGGTCCATGGTCTGCTCGCGTTCCTCGGAGTAGCCGGCCAGCGGGGCAATGACGACCAAGCGGCGGCTGTTCCTCATTGCGCTGGCCACCTTGAGGCTGTTGGCGTCGGCCTGCTGGCCAGCTGAGTTCGTCGCAATGACCAGGGCATCGCCAATCCTCATGCGCGAAGCCAGCATGCGGTCGGCAGCTTGCTGCAGCCGACTGTGAATCAGCCCGAGGCCGCGCTTGCCGGCCATGCCTGGCACCCACTGATTGAGGCCCGCTTCGCTCCATAGCAGATGCAGCAGGCCACCCAAGGTCATCGCCGGCTTCGTGGGCTTTCCGCTTGATGGGGCAGGGGCGGTGCCCTCCATCGGCTGAACTTCTGCCGGATCCTTCTTGCGCAGCGATAGGGTGAGTTTGACCTTGAGGTCACCGTCCTTGGTTTCCTCGACCACGCCTTTGCTGTAGGCGCCTAAGCCCGACTTGTCGGGGTCGGGCGAGTAGTACAGGCAATCAAGCGCATGCTCGGCGCCGGTGTGGGGATAGCGGGATAGGTGGAAAGAATCCTTATCTGACCTGTGCCGTACGGCCAACCTCCGCGTGCCTTTGCCTGGGCACAGGCAGCGGACCAGGGCATGGCCGTGTGCCTTCTGCAGCACGCCTTTCCACTGCACCGCATAGCTTGGCTGGGTCTGGTAAGCCTCCGAATACTGCTCGGCCTTTTCGCCAAGCCCGATGCTTACCGCATACCGTTGATCTGCCATAGCTGCTTCCTCCGTGTCGCTGTGAAATCTCCCGTGCTCGATGTACAATGAGCAGGTGGATTTTTGCTCCTTCGCAAAAACCTAGAAACCCGCAAGCATTGCCGTGCTGCGGGTTTCGTCTTTTTGGGGCCTGGCTAAATCAGGCCTTGAAGTCGCCAAGCTCGATGACTGGCGTAGCCTGTGCAATGTCGATCTGCGTGGTGCGACCATCAGCCGTACGAAACGCCATGTTCATTGGCGGTGCAGGATCGTCCTGCAGCTGGGCCACGCAGCGCTTGTTCAACAACTCGAAAAGCCACTCGGCATCATTGACCGCATCCACCGGATCACGCGGTAACGCTTGCTGCAAGCTGTGCCTAAACCAGTGCGAGCTGGTGGGATCAGCCAACGCAGCTGCAATTTCACTGTCTGCCTCGCTGGCCACCAGTGCCTTGTCTACCGGCTGAGTTGTCGCCTGGATGGCTAACTGATCGATGGCACGCAGTTCATGCTTGGTCGCCTCGTCCAGTCCGCTGTCGAAGTTGGTCAGCTGGGTGAGGGCGGTCAGTTGCCACCAGGCCGAAGAAACACCCTCATTGCGGTCCACGCCGTTGGGCAGCGCCAAGGCACCGGTCAGCTCGACCAGGTGCTGCTTGGCGGATTCGATCAGCGTCCGCTGCAGCTGTGCATAGCGCTCGTCAGACATGATCGACTTCCCCAGCTGCCGGTTCTTGCTTGGCCTCCAGGGCCGCAACGACGGTGCAGTGGTCGAGCGATACCGCACCGGACAAACCGGCAACAAAAATCACGGCTTGGCCACACATCACCCACGCTTTGCCTCGCGTTTCGTCGCGGTGCGTTTCACCCTGGCCATACAGTTCTTCGTAGCTGACCAAGGCGCCATGTGGGTAATCGCTGTTCCAGTCGAAGCATTGGGCCTTGGCGTGCAGCTCCTGTTCTTCGAAAGTCCTGTTGCTTGGCTGTGGCATCGTGAATCTCCCTGAATGATGATCGCGGTTAGCTGTTGCTGTGTGGAATCGACGGCATATCAGGCAACATGCCGTCCAGCGATTCCTGGGCGGGTGGGTCCATGCCAGGGCCTGCAGGCAATTGAATGTCGCCGTCTTCCATCGTTGGCAGCTGCTTGAGCTTGGCATCGCCCAAATCGGCCTGGTCCTCTGTCGAAACCAGCACCCGTGCGTTGAATAGGGCGTACTGCAGATTGTCCCGCTTGTCGGCCCAAGCGATGCGGCTGTTCACCACATAAGCGAGCGTGCCACCCCGTTGGCCACCTACGCTGATGGTCTGGATCCAGTTGTGCTTGGTCAGAATGGCGATAGCGCGTTTTGTGGTGGCCACCGATGTTTCCATCAGTTTGGCCAGCGTGGCCTGGCTGATAATGAGCGCGCCTTGCTTGTCCATGTGCTGCACCAGGATGTGCATCAACTGGGCGGCGCGGGGCGCCTGCGCTGTCAACGCGGCCCATGCTTCGTGGCCAGCGCGTTCAGTCTGCACCCAAGTGCCGCGCTGGGCAGGCTGCGCATAGGCGCGGATCTCGTTATTGTCACTGGCCATTGGGCCTCCTACAGTGCTGTTGCTTGATCGATATCGAGCAAATTTGTCAGATATCGTTCATGAGTCACGCATACCCTAGCTCATATGGTGAGCGATGGGTAGCTCATACTTGCACGTTATCTCTCAAATCTTGTGCGATATCTCTCACCAATGAGCTAGGGGTAGCTCATGGAGGGGGGGTAGCTCATACGGTGAGCTAACCTAGCTCACGGATAATGAGCTAGGGGTAGGTCATAGATAGTGAGCGATGGTCGCTCACGGATCATGATCGGAGGTTCGTGCATACTATGAGCGAGGTGCTGCCCTGCAGGCCGCGTATTACAAGGGCTTGTAGTCGTGGTTCTTATGATCTCCTAACGCTTGCTCCATTTGCATTGGCTGTTAGGGCCTCAAAGTCGCCTGGCCGGCGGCGGCCAGTCGTGAATGGCTGACAGACTCCGGCTTCGCCTGCGCTAGTCAACCATTCCCGACCGGCTCGACTGAAAGCTCGTCACGAATACGCATGACAGTTGTGGTTGAACAGTTGGCATGGCGGGCCGTGGCGCGGATCCCGAGGTTGGCACCCAGCAGCTCGCGCACACGCTTACGCAGATCCTCGTCCACGGGCCGGCCCTTGTACACACCTGCCGCCTTTGCTTTGACGATGCCCTGGTGCTGTCGCTCCCGGCGCTGCTGATAGTCCTTACGGGCAATTGCCGCCATCATGTCGATCATCATGTAGTTGATGGCCGACAGCATGCGATCTGTGAATTCATCGTTGGTGGGCAATGTCATGCCCTGATGGCTGGTCGGCAGATCGATGGCGACGATACGCAAACCTCGCTGGTCTATCGCGCCCTTGAGTTCCCGCCAATCCTGATCACCCATGCGCGATAGTCGATCGATACTCTCCACCAGCAACACATCGCCCCGCCTTGAATCTTTCAATAGCCGGATCAGCTCGGGTCGGTTGGCATGCGAGCCGCTGGCGTTCTCCATGTAACTGGCTGCAATGGCGAGGCCGAAGCCGGCGACGAATGCTTCCAGCTGATCACGGGCGCGGCTAGCGTCTTGATCATCGGTCGAAGCTCGTAGGTAAGCGCGGATGAACATTGGGGATACCGTATCAGTATGGGTGTACTCAAATCAGTGTATCAGAATGGGTGTTTTTTTTGTTTCTGCGCCGAAGGGGTAGGGCAGGGCATATCTGTGCCATATGGGGTATACCCATTTGTGACGATATAGTTTCCCGGTCCCCGAAGTGACGAATGCGAGGGTTGGGCGCCTGGCCAGCCGCCTAGCCCGTGGGCGCAATGTCAGTCAATTCGTCACTTTAGGGACCGGTCCATTCGTCACTCCAGGGACCTGGATCAGCCTTGCAGTTTGCTGAATTCGCGATACAACCGCGCCAAGAGAGGTTGAGCGGCTTCCAACTCGGCCAGTTCTGCCGAGGTAACTTTTCGATGTTCCAAAGCGCTTACCACGGGTGCTGCCAGCTTCTTGGCTTCTTCCTCGCCGAAGTCTTTGACCCATTGGTCATATCCGCCTGGGTATCGGCCCTGTTCTCCGGCCTGACGCAGATCAAACAGCGCCTGGTCATCCTCTTGGTGCGCGTGCTTCAACTGCTCAGTCCATTTCTTTCGGTCTGACAGCTCAGGGCCGAAGATTTCGAGCAGCCGGGTATCGGCCAACGTACGCAGTGAACGGTTGATACCCGCCAAGCTTTCCTGCAATGGCTGCAGCAGCTGGGCGAGATCCTTATCGGTTGGGGTGGTCATGGTTCAACGTCCTTGGTGGTCATGGAATGTGTCTGCCAGTACCGAAGCCGTTCGGCGTCGGCCTCCAGCACGAAGCGATCAATCATTTCGGCAGGTGCGCAGATCTGCGCGCACCGCCAGCCCTCCGGGGTCTGTGTCAGGTAACTGGAATAGATCTTGTCGCGGATGGCCAAGGCGCGCTGCTTGGTAAGTCCGTGCGCATTGGCGACCGCGACAAGGCCCTTGCCTTCGACCAGGATCTCGAAGGCTACGTCGAGGCTGCGTGAGTGCATTTTCGACTTGGTGCGGATCCGCTCGAATTCCTCTCGGGGGATCCGCAGGTCCTGGTCAGGATGCCGGGCGGTCATTCAGAGCCTTTCCATCGCTCGGCCAGCTGCGCACGGGCTTTCTCCAACTCGGCCTTGAGGTAGGTGTTTTCCGAGGTGAGCGTTTCCACCTGTGCTGAAAGCACAGCGTTTGCCTCGCGCAGTTTGCCCAACTGGTCATCGAGCAGGGTTTGCTGGGTCGAGTTCCCCGGTGCGCCTTTTTCGGATCCTTTCTTGGATCCGCCGTTATGTACGCGGAGGGCTTTGGTGTTGCGCAATGTGGTGCGGACCTCCTGGCGGAGATTCAGGTCTTCATTGCCCTCTGCGCGCTCCAATAGATCCGCAGCAGCTTGCGGGTCCAGTTTATCGAGGCGGCTGATATCGTTGACCGTCGAGATATCCGCAGTGATGCCACGAGCGACCGCCTCGCGGCCTGCGCCTTCCTTGGTGACGTTCACCAGATAGGAAAGGCGTTCAGCCACCCAGTTGATCCCTTTGGACCATTCAGCAGCGACCTTCTCCAGGGTGCCGAGCCTGTCCTTGTCTTCCTGCAGGGCAAGTGCCAGTTCCAGCTGAGTGAGGTTTTCGCTGTGAACGTTTTCGGACCGCTGAATGCGCTTCGCTTGAGCATCGGTAAGGTCTTTCACCGTCACTTCGACCAGCACACCCGCAATGATGCACGCCCTATAACGGCGTTCACCGGCAACCATCAGGTACTTGAAGCCTGACTCAGGGTTTGGGTGCGGTCGTATTACGCAGGGTTCGATCTGGCCGTTTACCAGAATGTCGTCCGCCAGTTCCCGTAGCGATTCGTCAGAGAATCCTGGGTTGTCTTGGCTACGGATCTGCTTCACACACTCGATTTCGCCAGGGTTGACCTTTTCAATCAGCGCACCTTCATTGGCCGGGCGCTTTTGAAAGTCAGAAAGCTTTTTGGCCGTCGCCGCAACTGCACGACCAAAGGAGTTTTTCTTCTCCGTCATGATTCAATCCTCACTCCGCAAAGACCTTGCTAAGCACCGCTGCGCAGGCCCGTTTCATTTCTTTACCCGCATCCCGCTGACTCCCGCTGCGAGCTTTACGCCACACAGGGTTGCCGGCTGCCAGAGATTTGTTGATGCAGGGGCGGTGGGTGATTTGTTCGTTGAACATGGCCTCGCCGTGTTCCTCGCGAAGGCTCGGCAAGATCTCCAGTTCTTCGCTTGAGCGGCTATTGATGAGGTTCGGCAAGAAACCTAGGAAACGCAGGCCCGGGTTGTATTGATCCTGCACAGTTTCAATTGTGGCCATCAGCTTCGGCATGCGAGCCAGGGTGAATGCGCTGATGTTGAACGGAGTGACAACTGAATCAGAAGCCGCTAGGGCGGCAATCATGCGGCGCTGCAGGTTCGGCGGAGTATCGATCAAGCAAAGGTCGAACTCGTCATTGAAGCGGTCCAGAGCCTTGGCGAGATTGGTTACAACGTCCAGCTCCATATCATCCACATCCAGCAGCGCTACGTCGGCCTCGATAAGCCAGATGTTGGGCGCAACCTGGCGGGGGACGAAGCCGGCGTGCTCGTCAGTGAAAAGCTGACTGGCCATGAGGTAGGGCGTATCGTCGCCATCCTCGATAGGGGGGAAGAACTGCGACAGGTCGCTTTCGTCCAGGTCGAGTACAAGCACACGTTTACCTTGTTCTGCTGCATAGCAGGCCAGGTGGGCTTCAAGGGTGGTTTTGCCAACGCCACCCTTTTGGTTCGCAACGGCAGTGCGTTTCATGGTGACCTTCCTATGATCTCCGGTGGAGCAGTGGATTGAACGTGGGATCATGCTTGCATCAGTAAACCCCATAGTCAACCCCTAAAAAGGGTTTACTAGATTTTCTCGCATGCGGGAAATTGATAAGGGTCACGGATCAGCGCTGTGGCTTTCTCGCATGCGAGAAAGGTAGGGAAGGGAGTTGCTACACTGCGCGCACGTCAACATGTGTCGTACGGGATGGTTTCCTTGCGTACAGATCCTGTTGGCCAGGGTGGCAGTTCGGGGCGGCTCCCAGCTGCCACCTGACCACCCTCCAAAGCTCGTCCTAGACCGTTCGTCGGGCAATCTGAGCAAAACCTATTTCTCGTTGTCTTCTGCGCGAGGTGTCTCATCCCCGAAACACCTTGTTACCCGGCACGAAGCCGGCGTCCGTGCATTGCAGATGCCAGAAATATGGATATTTCCTTTTCAAATCAAAGACCTATTCAAATCACACCCTTACCAGGCGTTAGCCAGGGGCTTGGCCGTTCGTCGCCGAATGTGATGGATCCGATATTTCTCACAGTGAAACCTTGATTTCGTGAAATGAAAGGCATATCTTAAACCACGAAACACGGATTTCATGGATCAAAACTCGAAAGAGGGAAGAAATGCGAGGTGGGATCTAGAACAAAATCGAAGAGGACTCCAGTATCGCCCCTGTATTTGGCCAAGAGCTGCCCAGGGGAAGAGATGCAGAGCCTAGAGAAGAAAGATCTGGCGGTTTTCGCCGTCGCCCAGCCGGATTACCGAGTGATCCTTAATGAAAGGCAGGATAGCGACGGTCGGAAATGGGAATTAATCATTGAGAGCCCTTCAACGGGACAACGCTTCAACGTAGTAACCTCGTTAGGGAAAACACGGTTATTTAAGAATGCCGATACTGCTATCGACTTCATAAAGGATACCTGCCCTAACAATCCTAATAAGGCAATAACCGTAACGTACGGGGGTTCCCCGTCATGATCAAAGAGGCAATGGTATGCAACTCTCTGCTCGCAAAACTCAACGCAACGTAGGTATCAACGACAAACAAACCTGGCGGACCTGGCTCAAGGACAAAGCCACTGCAACTCTGAAACAAGTTCTCTCGCAAAAGACTCCATCGCACAAGGCATTGATGCGCGATGACTGGATGGCCAAGGCCACCAAGATCGCAGTGTTGGGGTCGCTGTTCTCCTTCGCAATCCTCCCTGAAATCGCCAACGCGGCAATGGATTTCAGCGGCCTGAAAAACCTGGCCAAGGACGTAGTGTCCTTCCTCATCTTTGATATCGGCTACTACCTGGGCATCGCAGCCATTGCGTTCTGCGGCTTCCAGGCCAAGTCGGGGCGCATGTCGTGGGGCCAGTTCGGCTGGGCTGTTGCCGGCGTGTTCCTGGTGTTCTTCTCGCCAAACCTGGTCGATACCATCAAAACCGGTGCGCAAACCGCACTGAAGTGAGGTAAGCGATGGCCGAGTACGACGACCTTGAAGAAGGTGAAGTGCTCGTATTGGCAATGGCCCGGCCTTCAATGGTCGGACCATTCACATTGTCGAGCATTCTTATAAGTCTGATAGCACCCGTGCTGTTAGCACTGTTGATTCGATCACTGTACCCGTTGGGTCTTATCCCAGTCTTGTTTGTCATTTCGTATTGGATATGCAGTAAAGACGTATATCTATTCGGAGTTCTACAGGCAGCAAGTAACTTGAAGGCATCGCGGTTACGCAAACTTTGGGGGTATCGCAGTTATGCGCCTCGTTGATAAAGCATTCAAAAAGCTGACGCGAAATATGGATCTTTCGCTTGGCGTTCAGCATCCAGAAGCTGCGGCATTGGATGATGATGAAATGCTGGTGAGCGCAATGGTGCCGTATGACGTTCACTACGATGACGAAACCGTTATCACCAGCGAGGAAGCGCTGGTTCAAGTCATCAAAGTGGACGGCCTCTTGTTCGACTCGCTTTCCGCCGAGCAGATCAAGCGCTTCGAGCAGCAGCGCAACACTGTGTTCCGCACCATCGCAAGCAGTGACCTGACTGTCTACGTCACGTTCGTGCGCCGCAAGGTGACCGACTTTCCTGATGGCGTAGGCGGTACCTGGTTCTCCCAGCAGTTCAACAAGCGTCTTCGCCAGCGCTACGAGAGCCGTGGTTTCTACATCAACGACATCTACATTTCGTTGGTAAGAAGGCGTTTTCGTGCGGGTATGCCAGGTCTGATGGATCGGGCTATCGCGCTGATGACCGGTACCGAGGCCACTAAGAATGAAGCGGAATCGCTGGATGCGATGGCCGACTCGCTCTACAAGGCCTCCAACCTGGTGCTGCGTAGCCTGGCTGACTACGGTACTCGCCGGCTACGGGTGCAGCGTCATCCTGAGCCGCGTATGGGCCGTATTGATCGTGAAACTGCGTTCAACGCCGTGCAGCGTTTCCAGCTGCAGTGGCATGACTTCAAGGCAACGGTTGGTGATCACGAAGTCTACGAAGCGGAAGCCGTGCATGACTTCCTGGGTGAGGAATTCTGCGAGCTGAGCAGTTTCTTCAACTACCTGATCAACCTCGACAACCGCAAGGTGCCCGTATCGGACCTGCTGATCAGAGAGTCGCTGCCATACGCCCGGCTGAATTTCCGGGTCCTGGCCAACATGTGCGAGATCCGTGGCAGCACCGAGTCGAAAATCGGCGCGATGCTAAGCATGGGCGAATGGCCGCGCCGTACACCGTCGCGCATGCTCGACAAGTTCCTGCAGCAGCCGGTGGAGTTCATCATCACCCAGTCGTTCACCTTCCAGAACCGGATTGAGGCTGAGCAGGGGATGCTGGATGAAACCCGTCGCATGACCGTGGACGACAAGCACAACATTTCTGAGGACGACCAGAAGGAACTGAAACAAGGTATCAGCGACCTCCGCCGTGGCAATGCGGTCAATGGTGCGCATCACCTGACCATTTTCGTGCATGTGCCATCGCTGCCGATGACTACCGAGGCAAACCGGGAGATCAACCGCAAGCGCCTGGATCATGCGGTTGGCCTGGTGGAAGGTTGCTTCGTTGAAATGCTGGTCAAGCCAGTGCGTGAATGGTTCGCTCTGGAAACCTTCTTCTGGTCGCAACTACCGGGCCAGAAAGAAGCGCTGATCGGTCGACGCGGCAAGATCAAGTCCAGCAACTTCGCCGGGTTTGCATCCTTGCACAACTACGCCCGGGGCCGTCGCGATGGCAACCTGTGGGGGCCTGCGATCACCGCCTTTGAGACGGAGAGCTACACGCAATACAACTTCAATTTCCACCGTGAAATGGAAGGCATGGTAGCGGGCCACTTAGGCATGGCGGCTGATACCGGCATGGGTAAAACCACGCTGCTGACCCTGCTGGTTTCCGAGGCAGACAAGGCTGAGCCGCTGGTGTTCTGGTTCGACAACCGCTTTGGGGCAAAGGTGTTCATGAAGGCTATGGGCGGCGTTCACACCACACTTTCCCCGCACAGCAACATGCGCTGGAACCCGCTCAAGCTGCCCGATACGCCGGAGAACCGTGCGTACCTGGTTGATTGGCAAGTACAGATGCGCGAGTGCTACGCCTCGACGCCGACCAGTGCCGAAGACATTACCCGGTTCAAGGCAGCAGTGGAGGAGAACTACGGTCTGCCGCTTGCTGATCGCCGCCTGCGTAATGTGGTCTGGACCTACGGCCAGGGCGAGCTGGCCGACATTATGGCCATCTGGCATGGCGCCAAAGGTGTTACCGGCGCTAATGCGGGTGTGTTCGACAATGCCGAGGACTCCATCGACTTCTCGCAAGCGCGGCACTACTGCTTTGAAATGATGGAGCTGCTCAAGGGGGGGGAAGCCCGTCCCGAGCTGCCTGTCGTGATGAGCTACCCGCTGCATCGGATCGAGCAGGCCATGAATGGCCGCCCGTTCATCCTGGTGCTGGAAGAAGGCCAGAACCTGGTCAAGAACGAGTTTTGGCGCAAGAAAATCGACAACTTCATCATGCAGATCCGCCGTAAGAACGGGCTGATTATCTTCGTGACGCCGGATGCCAAGTATTTCCGCAGCGAAACGGACTCCATCGATAAGCAGACCGTCACCAAGATCTACCTGGCCAGCGACCAGGTGAAAGATGAAGACCATGAAAACCTGACGGTGGCCGAGCGGGAATGGCTACGCAAGCTCAACCCGAAGGAACACAAATTCTTGATCCGTCGTGGTCGGGAATCGGTGCGGGCTTGTTTCGATCTCTCGTCGGATAACCCTGATGAGGACCTGTCCGACTTTATCCCGGTCCTGTCCTCGAATGACGTTGGTGTCGCCCTGATGGATCAGATCATCGAGCGCCTTGGCACCGACGATCCAGCGGTCTGGGTACCTGTGTTCATGCAGGAAGCCAAGGCCAAAAACACCCACAACTTGAAGGCGGTTCGATGATGACAACTATCAAGAAACTCGGCTTGGCAGTCGCCGTATCCATGGCCATTAGTGGCCAAGCGCACGCAGTCGGTGTGCCGACTGGTGACGCCGGCACCTGGGCGGCTCTGGCGCAGAACCTGGCTGTGCTGCAGCAGCAGTACCAGACGCTGAAAGACCAGTACGAGACGCAGGGCAACATCCTGAACAACCTGCAGGGTGCTTACGGTCGTGGCGCGATTGGCCTGAACGAGTCGATTAACTCGGCCTCGGTCGTACCTGGCTCTTGGCAAGAGGTGGTGTCTCGGCAGAACAGCGGCGCTTACGGAAGCAAGCAGAGCTACTACGAGCAGTTGATCAACACGTTGCCGCAGGAGCTGTTCACCGCACCGGAAAGCAATCGTGCCAAGGACTACCAGCTCAGTTCTAACTCGGTTGTGGCTGCGCTGTCCGCAGGTGATGCGCTTTACAGCGAAGTGCAGGTCCATCTGAACAACTTGGCCACCCTGTCCCAGCAAGTGGACCTGACGACCAACGCCAAGGATGCTGCCGACCTGCAGAACCGCATCGCCACTGAAAACGGCATGTTGACCTCGGCCCAATCGAAGCTGCAGGCCCTGAACATGAACCTGCAAGCGAACCTGGCCAACCAGGAAAACCAGGCTACGGCACAGAACGAACAGTTCTTCCGCTGGAAAGACGAAAACTGATTCTCGCATGCGAGAAAGGAGAACCCTATGAATGCGCTCTGGCTGATCCTCAAGGTAATCACCTTCCCGGCTTGGGGGCCGCTCTGGCTGACCTGGAAGCTTGGCAAGTTCCTGCTGGTCCTGGTGCTGGTGTCTGCCGCCTCGGGTTGCGTTACCAACAGCGGCACCATCGACAAGTCGCCATGCGCCTGTGAATTCACCCCATTTGTCATCCAGCACAAGGAGTCCCGCAATGCGTAAGTTCTTCACCCTGACCAACATCATCTGCGTGGGCGTGGTCGGCTTTGCGGCGGCGTCGATCATCTACGTCAATGTCACCAACATCAATTTCAGCTCTACGCCGGAGGACGAAGCGGCGCCGGTAGTCGAGGTGCAAACCGGCAATCCTTTGCTGAAAGCAACCAAAGACGATGTAGCAGGCTGGTTCCCTGGCACCTGCTTTGCCGAGATCTACATGCAAAACCCGTCGTACAACGGCGGTCTGGTGAAAGGCTGCATCGACAAAACCGCGCAGGAGATCAAGGCCCAAACCGGAGCTGCCTTGAGTGCTGAGGACTTCCGGTCGCCCGAAGTGATCTCCCACTTCAAGACCGTATACGGGGCCGGGAATCCATGGCGCAGCTGACGTTACAAGGCCTGGTTGGGGCCACTGATGAAGTAACCACTTCCTTTGTCAGTGAGGTCTTCCCCAACCTGGCCAGCATGGTAGAGCCGCTGGTATGGACTCTGGCGGTGGGCTACTGGGTCGCTTTGGGTCTGCAGATGTACAACGGCCATGTTTCAGTCAAAGGCTGGGATATCGTCAAGCGGGCCATGTTGACCGCCCTGGTGTTTACCTGCCTGAACTGGTCCGCAGGCGGGACGGTTCTTTATCAGGCCTGGGGCGCTTGGACCGAAAGTATCGCGTCAAAGATCATGAGCGGCGGCGTAAGCACGAACTCCATGCTCGATGCGCTTTACGTCGATATTGGCAAGGTCGCCAGTACGCTGATGAATGTCAGCTGGCGGCAGGCAGCGATGATCTTGATGGGGACCGGCCTGTTTGTGCTGAACTGCATCCTGTTTATCGCGGCTGTGCTGAACATGCTGATTGCCAAGTTTGGTGCAGCAATCGTCATGGCGATACTACCGATCATGATTGGCTTTATCTTCTTTGATGCGGTGCGCCAGTGGGCAATGAACTGGTTTAGCAAGATGCTGAACTTCTCATTGATCTACATCCTGTCGATTGCTGTTGTCCGTTTTGGTTATTCCGTGTTCGGGGATGCAATCAAAGAAGTGGCCGCAACGGCAACTGTTACAGATGCCGCCCTGATCACTGCGCAGCAATGGGGCCAGTTGGTGATTGTTGAGGGTGTCATGATCATTTGCATGCTGCAGGTGCGCGGTTGGGCAGCAGCATTGTCATCGGGCGCGGCTGTTGGTGGTTCATCGCTGGTGCTGATGGCACTGCGTACTTTAGGGGTTCGTAAATAATGGACAAACAAGACAAGCAATTTGATAAGGCTGAAAAAGCCCGTCGTAAGCGTGAAGTCGAGGGCAACAAGACTCGCCAAGAGCGTAACCGTTCGCTGTTTTTCCAGGGGGTGCAGGCAGCTGTGATCTTGGGCCTTGGATTCGCCGTGGCAAGCTTGGCGAATTCCAAGACCTACATTCCGGTCGTCACGGTACTAGGAGCTGACGGCGAGGTCCTGAAACAGCGCGTCATCGACCAGGACAACGTTGATCAGGAACAAGCGATCATCGAGAAAACCCTATTCGACATGATCCGCGCATGTGAAACCTTTGACCCCAAACGTAAGCAGCAGTTGTCCGATACCTGCCATACCTACCAGACGCAGCAAGTTGCCCGGGAGTATGAGGAAGTCACCAACCCGGAAAACCCGCAGAACCCCTATGTTCTGCTGGGTGAAAACGATTGGATCGAAGGGCAGCCGTACTTGATGAATAAAGTTGGCGATGAATACCAAGTTTCCTTCAAGTCAATTACCCATAAATGGGGTGACAAGGAACCGGTTGAACGTCGTTACCTTGCAACCATCAAGATTGCGCATACTTTGGTACCCCGTGCCCTTGGGGATCGCTGGGAAAACCCTTTTGGCACGCTGGCCACTGTGTATCGCAAGAGCGAAGAACTGAGCCGCCGGTAATTCGCTGAACTGACAAGGAAACTAATCATGAAAAAACAGTTTGTTTTGCCGACTGCTATTGCTTTGAGTTTGTCTCTTTGCGCATTTAGCACCCATGCCGCAAAGTTGCCGAAGCCGCTTTCCAGTGATAATCGCGTAAAACAAGTGCCGTACGATCCCAACCAGGTTTATGAGTTGGTGGGCACTTATGGCTACCAGACTTCCATCGAGTTTGAAGCTGATGAAATGGTGAAGGTCGTGGCCCTGGGCGACACCATCGCCTGGCAGAGCATGCCATTTCGCAACCGTGTGTTTCTCAAGCCGGTAGAAGACAACGCCGACACCAACATGACGGTGATCACCTCCAAGCGTACCTACTACTTCCAGCTGAACAGCACCAAGGTCAAGTCGGGCCAGTCGTACCTGGTGCGATTCGTTTACCCGAACGCTCGCATCACCTCGTACAACCCCGAGGGGGAAACCCCTGCTGGCAGTACCCCGGTCACCAGCTCGGGCACTCCGGCATCGCCGAACATCAATTACGGCTACTCGGGGGACAAGGAAGCCATCGGCGTGCAGGGCGTGATGGACGACGGTCAGTTCACCAAGTTCCTGATCAAGAAAGGCGCCGATCTGCCGCAGTTCTACCGCGTACTGCCGGATGGTACCGAGGCGATGGTCGATGCTCGCCGTGAAGGTGAGTACATGGTCGTCAAGCGCCTGGCCAGCATGTTCGTCTTGCGCAGTGGTAATGCCTACGTCTGCGTTGAAAACCTGGCCAATCCCTACAAGCGCACCGTAACCCGTGGTGCCCGTGACGGCGGGGGGGCATAAAGATGGCCACCGAACCTACTCAACCTCAAGAAAAGACCCGTGACGAAGAGATCCGCGAGTGGAACGAGTCCAACTCGATGCTCAAGGGCAAGGCAGGCAACAGCAAGCGCAGTGGTATTGCCATTGCGGTAGCCGCAGTGGTCGCCTGTGGCTTCGCGTACATGGTTACCCATGGCGATGACGAAACCGAAAATAAAGACACGCTGAAAAAAGAAGAACTGGTCGCGGCCAGCCCGCGCAAAGTGATGGATCCGCCACCTCGTCGGGAGGCTGCGAAGGTCGCGCCGGTGAGCAATGAGCCGGGCGCGCCGGCAGATACGCCACGTTCGGTCGTTGACCGGCAGCAGCAAGGCGCCGTGAGCGATGAAGAACGACGCCGGCAGCAGCTGGAAATGCAGGCCCAACTGGAGCGGGAGAAAATGCTCGCGGCACGGCAGCGCTCGGCCATTTTCGCGACGGCCAAAGACGAAGGTTTTGACCAAGGGGCAGGGCAGGGCGCCGATGGCCAGCAGGCCAACGGTGGCTCTCTACTGGGTGGCGGTGGTCGTTCTTCACAAGGCCCGATGAATGCAAACGATGCTTTCGCCGCGTCTACCTACAGCGATAGCGTGCCGTTCACCGAAGCCCGTGTGATGGAGAACCTGGGATACAAAGTGCTGCAGGGGGCTGTCATCGAGGCAACCCTGCAGCCCCGCGCTCAAAGCCAACTGCCTGGTCAAATCTGCGCGTCGATTGCACAGGATGTATACGCCGCCGAAGGGCGCCGGGTAATGCTCCCGTGGGGTTCCTTGGTGTGTGGGAGCTACAACGCCAGCTTGAAGCCGGGCCAAGAGCGCTTGTTTACCATCTGGAACTTTGTGCGAATCCCGCGCCTGGACGGGCGCCCTCCGATGGAAATCCCGCTCAACAGTGCCGGTACCGACCAGTTGGGTACCGCTGGCCAGGGTGGCGTGGTCGACAACCACTGGGCGCAGATTTTCGGTGTCGCGGCTGCGGTATCGATCATCGGCGCCGGGGCCTCGAACAGCGGTGTTTCGTCGAGCGATCAGGAGAATTCCTCGTCCCGCTACCGCAGCGAAGTACAGGAAGCCGCCGCCGATTCGGCACAGACCATTTTGGGCCGCTACGCCAACATTCAGCCGACCGTGACTGTCCCGCATGGCTCGCGTGTCGTGATTTATCTGCAGCGCGACCTGGACTTTACCAAGGCATTCGCCAAGCAGGCCGAACGCGCCGAAAGCGGCGGCGTTACCTTCATCAACTGAGGACCGGATATGTCTGAGATTGCATCCTTTCGCACAAAACTGGGTCCGCTTGCTGGCATGTTGGATGACCCGGAAGTGACAGAGATCGCTATCAACGGTCCAGACAACGTATGGGCCGGCTACCGCAGTAGCCGGTTCA
>NZ_BCBT01000046.1:0-56040 GCF_001320965.1 Pseudomonas sp. NBRC 111143
GAATAGAAACGAGACCTGACAATCATCATGACTTGAATGAAAATCAAGTACAGGATTTCGCCTGTCGGCCATTCGAGTGAGTAATTTCCGGAACCAAGCATGTACTCCAGCATATGTGGCCTTACCCGCCTCCGAGGCAACCGCAGTCACAAATGGGTTCCAAACAATGAGTAAGTAGGGCAGTCCAATCCGGATCAACTCTTGTAATGATTCAGCTGCATTGAGGGACAGTTCAGCACGATCGACCTTAATAGGTGAGTCAATCGTCACCTCATCCACCCAGCCTCCATCCACCTTTCTTGAATCTGTCGCAATCTCGATCCACACATCGTCCGGTAAGTTGGGAAGTTTTAGGGGGGACGAAGCGGGTATGCCAACGTCTAAACCCAAATCAAAAAACCTCAAAACCTGGCCCCCAGCATAGAATCCAATTACTGCGGCGACAAATTTCCGGCCGTTGCCATTTTCGAATAGTGCGCCTTCCAGTAGTTGCCCTTTTGGACGACCGGGATCATGATTCTCAAGAAGAGTAAATGGATTACTGTTCACCTTGTCAACCAGCCTTTCTGGATCGACGTCCACCAGCAACTTACCATTTATATCGCATTCATCTGTCCAGATCACTGCGCGAACAATTTTCCCGAACTTCCCCCCTTGGTGTCGTTGCTCCACCTCTTCAACCCACTTAAGTGCAGCAGGTGTTTCTTGAATAAAATCAGACATATGCTTCGTCCCTTCTGATGCAATATGCAAAAAGCCAGATAAACCATATTATAATCGGCCACACCTTCGAGCCCTTCGCTTTGGGATCTGAGAGTTCCGCGCATCATGAGGCAATCACAGCAGACCAACGCAAAAGACAGATAACTGCCGCAAACCCACTCCAGATATAGGGTAACAGATGCTCAGTAGCGTACGAAGTTTTGATACAGAGTTTAATGAGCGAGAGCCATACACACAGACAAATCAGCCAATACGGACAATCACGATCAATCTGGTAAGTTCCAGTGGTTGCAACTCCACCGTCCTTCTCATTTGTTACCACACAGTAAGCATGGATTACCAACACATCTTTCATACCTCTGATGTACCTACGCTTCTCGGATGGATCAGTGAAGCGCTTGCATTCTGAGGTTTCAATTACGCACTTGCCTACCCCACACTTTAAAGCAGAAATGATAGCTCCCTTGCCACGTTCAAACACCTCTTTTTTAATCGACTGCCTATTAAGCCACAGCATAATATTGCGCAAATAACCGACATAATATCCCTTATACTCTTTCAAGCCCGAATATGACACATCCGGCTGCTGCTGATAAAACCTCAACAATAAATATGCGTTAATTGCAAAAGCGACAAACCAAATGTGCTCGGTATTCCTTCTGAACTCAATTTGGGTGCCTAACACTGACAAGGCTTTTAGGTCCGCCCCAAAAAACCATAGAGCAATGAGCAGGGACGAGAAAGCAAGTAACCAACCGCGAGCTTTTGGGAAAGAGCCTTCATCGAAATCAGAACTCACAGCAACACTCCAGACAGGTTATTAATTATCGCAGTTAGCTCGACGTCTGCCGGGAGCAATCTAGCCGAATACTGGAGAGCTTACAACTGGTCAAGGCGAATACAAAATGGCAACCAAGTTTTTACATTACCCAGCCGACTACACAGCCCGGACGCCAAGTTTAACCGGCGCTTGGATGATCTTATCTAGCCACGCCCATCCCTTATATCGATCACCTCGCCCCCGCAAATGGGTATAACGGCGTAGCGAGTTCCAATCGCGATGCCCGGATACGCTCGACACCCTCGGGATATCCCAATCCATTTCAAACAACCGGCTCACTCCTTCATGGCGAAGGTCATGAAAATGGAGCCCACCTATCGCTACCACCTTACAAGCTCTTGCCCAAGACATGCCGACTGAGTCGGTGTTAAACGGGAAAATCTCAGGACACTGGCGCGGCATGCTTTGCAAAATCTGCCATGCCTCATCCGGCAAATGACACCAGACATCAATTGCCGATCTTTTGGCCAGGGTTCTTCATATCCCGCACCTTTACCGCCTGCCGATGTTCGTCCAAATCCTCCCAGCGGATTCTGGTGATTTCATCCATCCTCCGTGTTGAGAAGATCGCGAACGCCATCACCTTGGGCATATGAATAGCAGTGGGCCTACGCTTCAGCATCTCGAAGAAATGCTCAAGAACCTTGTCGAGCTCATCCAGTGTCGGACGTCGATCCCGCTCGCGGCTGCGCATGTTATATCCGAATTGCTTGAGGACAAGACGAGCATCAGGCATAGCCCGCGCGTCAATCTCGTAACCCCACGCAGCCCTGGCCAGCGACAGAACCGACCCAAGGTGCGCCAAGTCATTACCTGCCGTCTGCGGTTTGACTCCACCACCCTCGGGACTCATTCGCCACAAAGCGTAGTCGACCAGCACCTGCTGGGTGATATTGGAGTCGACAACTTCCGCGAGGTAGGTTTTCTGGATGGCTCTGAGTGTCTGTCGCTTGGTCACACCTAGCGGCCGGGCTTTCTCCGCTTCTACCAGGTACCGGTCAATCATCGCGGTAATCGGACGCCCCACACGGTTCGCCCGCTCGATTGCGCCCGGCACCGACAATTCGGTCTCGCGTCGCTTCGCCCATGCCACAGCCGCCTGTTTGCGGGCGAACGTCTGGCTCTCTTGGTAGACTGTCACCTTGTCGCGGTTGATGCGGATCTGAGCTGTGTAGCTGATGGTGCCGTCGGCCTTCTTACGGGGTCTGATCGTTGCCATGAGAATTGGTACACGTCCTATTTCGCTTGGTACATTGCACCAAGCGCTCGGTAAAAACGCCTCCCCCCCCCGAAAATCGGTACGAAACACGTTGAAAGAAAACACAGCAAAACTAGGCTCCAACCCACAAACCACGCGCCCTGAACCCTCCCGCCGGTTCAGCGTTGCCCCCATGATGGACTGGACCGACCGCCACTGCCGGTACTTCCTGCGCCTGCTCTCCCAACGCGCCCTGCTCTACACCGAAATGGTCACCACCGGCGCCCTGCTCCACGGCGATGCGGCGCGTTTCCTGCGCCATGACGAGTCCGAGCACCCGCTGGCCCTGCAGTTGGGCGGCAGCAATCCGGCTGAGCTCGCCGCCTGCGCGCGTCTGGCGCAGGAAGCGGGCTACGATGAGGTCAACCTCAACGTCGGCTGCCCCAGCGACCGGGTGCAGAACAATATGATCGGCGCCTGCCTGATGGGCCACCCGGCGCTCGTGGCCGACTGCGTCAAGGCGATGCTCGACGCGGTCGAGATTCCGGTGACGGTCAAGCACCGCATCGGCATCAATGGCCGCGACAGCTATGCCGAGCTGTGCGACTTTGTCGGCCAGGTGCGCGACGCGGGTTGTCGCAGCTTCACCGTGCATGCACGGATCGCGATCCTTGAGGGCCTGTCGCCAAAGGAGAACCGCGAGGTGCCACCGCTGCGCTACGAAGTGGCGGCGCAGTTGAAACAGGACTTCCCGGACCTTGAGCTGGTGCTCAACGGCGGGATCAAGACCCTCGATGAATGCCGCACGCACCTGCAGACCTTCGACGGCGTGATGCTGGGGCGCGAGGCCTACCACAATCCGTACCTGCTGGCCGAGGTGGATCAACAACTGTTCGCCAGCGACGCGCCCGTCGTGACGCGCAGCGAGGCGATGGCGCGGCTGATGCCGTATCTGGTGGCGCATGTGGAGAGTGGCGGGGCCATTCATCACATCACCCGGCATATCCTCGGCCTGGGCCAGGGCTTCCCGGGGGCGCGGCGGTTCCGCCAGTTGCTGTCGGCAGACATTCACAAGGCGGCCGAGCCGCTGAAGGTGGTCGAGCAAGCGGCAGAGTTGCTGGCCGGACGCTAGGGGAACCCTGGGCGGGGGCTGGACTCGAAGGGGGAGTCGATGCCCCATCCAGGGGCTGCCATGTGGCCATCGCGGGGCCAGCCCGCGCCCCCCATGACGCAGGATAGCCTTAGCCGGTGTTTGGCCTTGAGTGGCCGCCAGGGCTCGGGTAATGTCAAGACACTCACAGGACAGAGCATCAGGACAGAGCACGCCCATGACCTCAAAGCTGGAACAACTCAAGCAGTTCACCACCGTGGTCGCCGACACTGGGGACCTGGATGCCATCACCCGCCTCAAGCCGGTCGATGCCACCACCAACCCGTCGCTGCTGCTCAAGGCCGCGGCCATCTCGGGTTACGCCGACCTGCTCAAACAGGTCAAGGCTGATGCCAAGGGCAACGTCGACCTGGCCTGCGACAAATTCGCGGTGGCCGTGGGCGCGGGCATTCTCAAGGTCATCCCCGGGCGCATCTCCACCGAAGTGGATGCACGCCTGTCGTTCGATGAGCCGGCGTTGCTGAACAAGGCACTCCAGCTGATCGCCCTATACGAAGCTGCCGGTATTTCCAAGGATCGCGTGCTGATCAAGCTGGCCTCCACCTGGGAAGGCATCCGCGCCGCCGAGAAGCTGGAAAAGGAAGGCATCCAGACCAACCTCACGCTGCTGTTCTCCTTCGCCCAGGCCCAGGCCTGTGCCGATGCCGGGGTGTTCCTGATCTCGCCGTTCGTGGGCCGCATCTACGACTGGTACAAGAAGACCACCGGCAAAGAGTACGTCGGCGCCGAGGATCCAGGCGTGCAGTCGGTGACACGCATCTACGATTACTACAAGACCAACGGCTACGACACCGTGGTCATGGGCGCGAGCTTCCGCAACGTCGGGCAGATCGAGCAACTGGCCGGGTGCGATCGCCTGACCATCAGCCCGGAGCTGCTGCAACAGTTGAGCGACGACCAAGGCGAGCTGCCGCGCATCCTCAAGCCGGGCAATACTGGCGAAGCCAAGCAAGTGCTGAACGAGAGCCAGTTCCGCTGGGCGATGAACGAGGATGCCATGGCCACCGAGAAGCTGGCCGAAGGCATTCGCCAGTTTGCACGCGACCAGGAGAAGCTCGAGGCGTTGATGGCCGACAAAGGCTGACACATATCCGAGTTGTGGAACGGGCGGGAAGTACTGAGTATTTCCCGCCCGTTTGCGTTTGTGTATTCGAAAAAGAAGCTGCCGGCCCATCGCGGTAAAAGCCCGCTCCCACAGAAGCATGTGCCCTGCCACGGAATAGGTGCTGCTGTAGGAGCGGGCTTGTCCCGCGATGGGGCCGGCAGCCTCCCAACAGATGGAAGCAATGACCACCACCCTCCCCCTCATCCTAGCCGGCCCCGTGCTGCGCCGCCTGGAACCGCAACGCCTGGCCATCTGGCTGGTCGCTTCACGACCACTGAACCCCAAGTTCGTGCTGGACTGCCCGCACGTCGGCAGCCAACTGGAGTGCCAAGTCGTCGCCATCGGCGAACATGCTCATGTACACCTGCTGAACCTGCACTTCGACCAGCCCTTGCCCGAAGATGTGCTGCTGGAGTACGACCTGCACCTGGACAATGATCAGAGCATCGCCGACTGGGCGCCGCACCTGCTGTACCCAGGTGCCAGTCGTCCGAGCTTCGTGTTGCGCAAGCGTATCGATCCATTGCTGCACGGCTCGTGCCGCAAACCCCATCACCCCGCCGCCGACGGCCTGCTCTGCGCCGACCGCCTGCTGCTCGACAACCCACCCCCTGAACAACGCCCGGCGCTGCTGATGATGACCGGCGACCAGGTGTATGCCGACGATGTGGCCGGCCCCACCCTCAAGGCCATCCACGGCTTGATCGAACGCCTGAAGCTGTTCGACGAGCCTCTCGACGGCGCGCTGGTCGACAGCGGCCAGGCGCTCTATCGTCATCCCGCCTGCTACTACCATCGCGCCGACCTGCTGCCAGCCCAGCAGGGCAATGAGCCGCTGCGCCGGCGTTTCTTCCGGGGCAAGCGCAAGCCGATCTTCTCGTCGAGCAATGCCGACAATCATCTGGTGACCTTCGCCGAGGTCATGGCCATGTACCTGCTGGTCTGGTCGCCCACACCCTGGACACTGGTGGGGCTGGAGGCGCCCGAAGGGCTCTCTGTCACGCGCCAGCAGCGCTACCAGGACGAACTGCCGCTGATCGAGGCGTTCCGCGACGGCCTGGGCCAAGTGGCGCGCGTCATGGCGCACCTACCCTGCCTGATGATCTTCGACGACCACGACATCACCGATGACTGGAACCTGTCGGCGCAATGGGAGCAGACCGCCTATGGCCACCCCTTCTCGCGCCGGATCATCGGCAACGCCCTGCTCGGCTACCTGCTGTGCCAAGGCTGGGGCAACGACCCCAAGGGCTGCACAACGCTGGTCGAGGGATTGCAGGCACTGACTGCAAATGCAGCGCAGGGCGCATTGGACGGTGAGGCCCTGGATACACTGATCGGTGATCTGCTGCGTTTCCAAGGTTGGCAGTACGACCTGCCCAGCGACCCACCACTACGCGTACTGGACACCCGCACCCGACGCTGGCGCAGCGAAAGCAAGCTGGGCAAGCCGTCCGGGCTGCTTGACTGGGAAGCGCTGTGCGAACTGCAGCAGGCCCTGCTCGATCATCCGTCGGCGATCATCGTGTCACCGGCGCCGATTTTCGGGGTCAAGCTGATCGAGACGGTGCAGCGGGTGTTCACTGCGCTGGGCTACCCGCTGCTGGTGGATGCCGAGAACTGGATGGCCCATCGCGGCGCCGCTCAGGTGATCCTGAATATCTTCCGCCATTCCCGCACGCCGGGACACTACGTGATCCTGTCCGGGGACGTGCATTATTCATTCGTCTACGAAGTGCTGATCCGCCACCGCCAACGCAGTCCACACCTGTGGCAGGTCACCAGCAGCGGGATCAAGAACACCTTTCCAGTGCGCCTGCTGGATGTGCTCGACCGTCTGAACCGCTGGCTGTACTCACCGCGCTCGCCGCTCAACTGGTTCACCCAGCGCCGATCGATGGAGGTGGTGCCGCGCGTGCCAAGCCGAAGCAAGGTCGGGGAGCGGCTGTGGAATGGTGCGGGCCTGGGGCAGGTATTCTTCGACGAGCAGGGGCGGCCGGCGCGGGTTGTCCAGCTGAGTGCCGAGGGCGATGAAGCGACGGAGTTCGTGCGGTGTGGTGAGAGGGACCGCTAGCGGATCCCGGGGCGCCATTGGTGCCGAATCAGGAACGCTCCAGCGCACTCACCAGATCACGAAACGCTTCGCGGTTGGAGTCGTTCAGGCCCATGAGGATCTTGTGCGCCTCCAGCACCTTGGAGCGCACCACTTCTTCGTTCTGATCCTGCGATGGCAAGTCGCTCAGGCAATCCGGGCATGGCAGCGGACGGTCGACGATGTTGAATACCTGGTCGAATCCCATCGACTGCAATAGCCGGGAAATGTCCGGGTTGGTGGTGACCACGGTCGGCAGCAGGCCGACCTTCTGCCGCGACAGGATCGACAGCTTGGCCAGCAGGCCCAAGGTGGTGCTGTCGATGCTTTCGGTTTCGGTCAGGTCGATGACGATGGCCGAGAAATTCAGTGCGGTGAAGATCTTCTCGATCGTCGCATCCAGCGCCGAACACAGGGTCAGGCGCACTTCACCGACGAATTTCAGCACGAAGGTACCGCTCTGCTCGGCGAACTGGATTCTACCGGTACTCATTGAAGGTTCCTGCTCAACACCAATAGGGCGATATCATCCGGCATCTCCCCAAGCGTAGCCAATCCGAATCGTTGGCGCAGCCCGTCCAGGCTGCCCCCCGCGGTCTTGACGATTTCCGGCAAGGCCGCTTCCTTATCTTTGAGTGTATCCCCAGGTAAAAGGTCCAGGATGCCATCGGACATGAGCGTGAGACTGAAGCGCGGCGGCAGCTCGAGCACATGGTCCTGGTAGGTGGCTTCATCGAACAGCCCCACCGGCAGGCCACGGCCTTCCAGATAGCGGGCCTGCCCCGGGGTGTAGAGCACAGGCAGCGGCAGGTGGCCGCCGACGCTGTAGGTCATCAGGCCGGTGTCTTCGTCGATCACCCCGCCGACCATGGTCACATGCTTGCCCAGCTTGCAGTTGATCAGGCCACGGTTGATGTGCGCCAACACCTGCGACGGCTTGAACTCGCGCATCTTGCCGTTGCGCTTGAATTCGAACAGCAGGCGGGTGGTCATGAACTTGAGCAGCACGGTGACGAAGGCCGAAGACGCGCCATGGCCGGACACGTCGGCCAGGTAGAAGGCGATGCGGCGCTCGTCGACGCGGAAATAATCGGTGAAATCGCCGGAGAGGTAGAGCGAGGGAATGATCTGGTGGTCGAACGACAGATCGCCCGCAGTCCACGGCTTTTCCGGCAGCATGTTCATCTGCACCTGGCGACCGGCGGTCTGGTCTTCCTGCAGCAGGTGCAGACTGGCTTCCAGCTCCCGGTTGGCAGCTTCGAGCTTGTCGCGGTAGCGCTGGTTCTCGAGCACCAGGCGCGAACGGTCGAGCGCACGGCGCACCGAGTGCTCGAGCACGGCAAGGTCTTCCAACGGCTTGATCAGGTAGTCGGCCGCGCCCAGGCGCAGGGCCTCGACCGCATCGCTCATGACGCCGGCACCGGATACCACGATCACGGGCAACTGCGGAGCGTGCTCGGTGATCCGGCGGATCAATTCGAGGCCGCCCATCTGCGGCATGCGCAGATCGCAGATCACGAGGTCGGGCTGGTGTTCTTCGAAGACCTGGAGCCCCTGCTGGCCATTACCGGCCTGGAGGACGCTGAAGCCACTGTCTTCCAGATAGGCGGCGAGGCTTGCACGGACCACGTCGTCGTCATCGATGATCAGCAGCGTTGCACTGGTTTTCTGCATGTGGGCGAACGGCGCCGATTGGTTGGCGTAGCGGACATCGGCAAGGGCGACGGACGGCTACTGGAATACTCTGTGACCACTTCTCTTTGAGGTGTAGGACAAGAAAACCTGTCCGGCAAATCGCAGTGGTGCCCTGTAAGGCGCAGACGGTACTCCCATCCGCGGGGCGTTTCAAGCATACGAGGGTCGAGTTCGCTGTGCTAATCACCAGCGGTTATTTGACAGGGCCGTTTGGCATACGGTTGGGTATAGAAAAGCCCTTGAGCGGCCAGACAATTACAGGATGTAAATGCCTGAGGCTACTCGCGGGCAGGTCTGGAAAAGATCAGGTTTCAGCGACGACCGATGTGCGACGACACACTCCACAGGTCGACGCCACCGTCTGTGGCATGACGGTCGATGGCGGCCAGCTCGTCAGGGGTGAACTGCAGATTGCCCACCGCATCGAGGGAGTCGTCGAGCTGCGCCAGCGTACGTGCGCCGATCAGCGTCGAGGACACCCGCGAATCACGCAGCACCCAGGCGATCGCCATCTGCGCCAGGGTCTGGCCGCGGGCCTGGGCGATGTCGTTGAGGCCGCGGATTCGCGCCAGGTTGTCATCGCCGAGCATGCGCGACGGCAGCGAACCACCCCGGGTGGCGCGCGATTCGCTTGGCACGCCCTGCAGATACTTGTCGGTGAGCATGCCCTGGGCCAACGGCGAGAAGGCAATGCAGCCGACTCCCAGATCGTCGAGCGTGCCGAGCAAGCCCTGCTCGATATCGCGGTTGAGCATCGAGTAGTTGGGCTGGTGGATCAGCAGCGGCACGCCTTCAGAAGCCAGGATTGCTGAAGCTTCGCGGGTCAACTCCGGCGAATAGGAGGAGATGCCCACGTACAGGGCCTTGCCCTGGCGGTGCAACTGCGCCAGGGCGCCCATGGTCTCTTCCAGCGGTGTGTCGGCATCGACCCGGTGCGAATAGAAAATGTCGACATAATCCAGGCCCATGCGTCGCAGGCTCTGCTCGCAACTGGCGATCAGGTGCTTGCGCGAGCCGGTCGGGCCGCCGTAAGGGCCCGGCCACATGTGCCAGCCGGCCTTGGTGGAGATCACCAGCTCATCGCGGTAAGCGGCAAAATCCTGGGCCATCCAGCGCCCGAAGTGTTCTTCGGCGGAGCCGGCAGGCGGGCCGTAGTTGTTGGCCAGGTCGAAGTGCGTGACACCACGGTCGAAGGCACGGCGCAGCAGGCTACGGCCGGTCTCGAACTGATCCACGCCGCCGAAGTTCTGCCACAGGCCCAGGGAAATGGCCGGCAGTACCAGGCCGCTGCGCCCAACACGACGATAGGGCATGGCGCCCTCATAGCGACCGGGATCGGCAAAGTAAGTCATCAAGTCCACCTCTTGGTCTGGTTACATGCGAGGCAGTACGCAGCCTGTCGGCGCGACCACCGCTGAATCCATTCAACCAGCAAACGTGCGAATTTCAGACAGAAAAGAACTCAGCGCCATGCTGAACCATTTTCATCAGTGGGCCTGACCTGGCTCATGAAAGGCCCTGATCGGCTCGAATCAACTCGATCAGCTGACGCAGGGCGGGTGGCGTCTGGCGGCGGCTGGGGTAGTACATCACCAGCGGCTCGTCGCTGGAGGCCCATTGCGGCATCACCACTTCCAGCGCACCGCTGCGCAGCTCTTCGCGTACGCGCATTTCCAGGCAGTACGCCAGGCCCAAACCCGCAACTGCGGTGCCAATGGCCATGTCGCTGGCGTTCAAGCGCAGCGGCCCTGGCCCTTCGATGCGCACCTGCCGTTCTCCGTCACCCAGCTCCCAGGGGTAGACCGAATCGTCGCCGATACGCATCTGGATGCAGCGATGCTGCATGAGCTCGGCGGGCGATGTGGGTCGGCCGTGCTTGTCCAGGTATGCCGGCGCGCCAACCACAACCCAGCGCAACACGCCGGTCAGCGGGATGGCGATCATGTCCTGGGGCACGGTTGCACCGAAGCGGATGCCGGCGTCGAAGCCTTCGGCAACGATGTCGAGCATGCGGTCGTCCATCACCAGGTCGAGGTGTACCTGGGGAAAGCGCGACAGGAACCGATCAAGCACCGGCAGGATCAGCAGGCGCCCCGCGTCATGGGGAATGTTCAGGCGCAGACGACCGACGGGCGCCTTGCGGTGGTCTTCGAGGGCATTGAGGCCGTGGCCGATGGCTTCGAAGCCCTGGGCCAGGGACTGCATGAGGTCGCTGCCGGCGGCCGTCAGCGCGACCGAGCGGTTGGTGCGATTGAGCAGGCGGACTTCGAGGCGATCTTCGAGCTTCTTCATCGTATGACTCAACGCCGAGGCGGTCAGCCCGAGCTCGTTGGCGGCATCGACGAAACTGCCGCGACGTGCAATGGTGAAAAATACGTTCAGGTCCGCCAGATCGGAGCGCTTGAATGCCGCCATGGGGCCAGCCACCCTTGAGAATGAGAACGACGGCCATTGTGCCGTCAATCAGGAAGAAGCTGAACGCACAGGTGCATCACTTTCACACTGCGCCAAAACGAAGAAGGCGACCCTTGCGGTCGCCTTCTTCTGCTTGCCTGACTCAGAAATCGTCTTCGACTTCCCCGTCCTTGACCTTGAACTCGCGGTTCTGCAGGTAGGCGTTGCGGATGAAGATGTACTTGTCGCCCTGCATCAGCTTCTCTGCCGACAGCAGGCTGGCGCGGGTGTCGATCACGTCCAGGGCGAAGATCGAGTTGCGGGTCGGTACATGATCGATATAGCGGTAGGGTTCGGTGAAGGAGTCCGGGTACTTGGACAGGCCGTCACGCACAGTGCTCGGCCCCAGCAGCGGAATGACCACGTATGGCCCGCTGGGCACGCCCCAGTAGCCGAGGGTCTGGCCGAAATCTTCGTCGTTGCGCTGCAGCCCCATGCGAGTGCCGACGTCGATGAAGCCACCCAGACCGAACGTGGTGTTGACGATCAGCCGCGCCGTGTCGATGCCTGCGGCGCGAGGCTTGAGCTGCAGGACATTGTTGGCCAGGTTGCCGACGTCGCCCAGATTCCGGAAGACATTGTGAATGCCGTCCTCGAGGAACTGCGGGGTGATCGCCTGATAGCCCTGGGCCAACGGCTTTAGGGCGTAGGTATCAATGGTGTCGTTGAACCTGAAGATCGGTCGATTGACCACTTCCCAGGGATCTTCCTCGGTCGCCGCCTGGGTGGCGGCCACAGGCGCCAGCAACAGACTGGCACAGACACAGGCCTGGGTGATTCGCTCGATCACACCGGCACCGATCCTCTGCATAGATGTTTCTCCATCGGATTTCACGGTGGCAGCCGCCTGAAGGCGCTGCTGGATAGTGCGCCAGTATAAAGGCAATCTGGCAGGCAGCCAGCATTACACACCTTTGTTCAACATTTTGTGAACAAAGATTTTCATCTTCCAACTGTCATCCGACCGTCATGAAGGGCGTTTAGCCTGCGGTGTATTTCAGGGATGTTGCCATGCACGAAGCGCCCGCCCCCACTGCTGTGCTGTTCGGTCTGCGCGGCTGCCTGGTCCAGGCCGCGAACGGCAGCCCCCTGCCCGCCCCAGGCGCCCTGGACACCCTCGAACAGCTGCGGCGCCAGCAAGTACCCTGCATCTGGCTGGACGACCTGAGCAACCATCAGGGCGAGCGCCTGGCCAGCGTGCTCCCCGACTGGCTACCCGGCCAGGTCGCCAACGGTTCGCCCTGGCCTTCACCGAACGCTTGCTGGCATGCCTTGATGTCATTGAACAGCGATCGCCTCGACGGCTGCGTGCTGGTCAGTGGCGAGCCGCGCCTGTTGCAGTCGGGCCTTAATGCCGGATTGTGGACGGTCGGCCTCGCCGCCTGCAGCCCATCGTGCGACCTGACATCGAGTCTGTGGCAAGCCATGAGCACGCAGGAGCAGGAGTTGGCCCGCGGCAAGGCTACCCTCGAGCTGTTCGGCCTGGGCGTGCACTCGGTGATCGACCACCTGGAATCACTGGAAACCTGCCTCGCGGACATCGCCCAGCGCCGACGCAAGGGTGAAAAACCCTGACACAGCGTCGTTGATGCCGGTCATGCAAAGCGTCAGCAAGTGGATTACGCTTGAAGTCAGGCCAGAACCTTTGCCGCTTCGCCGAGGTCCATGGCTTGCCAAGTCATTGATGGAGAACAGCCAATGCCCGCCCGCGAATTGCAAGAGCGCCTGAACAGCCTGCGCGAGCAACTGGATCGAAACGTACCGCTGACCGACGAGGAACTGGCCAGCCTGCGCGAGGAAGCCCGACAGATTGAAGCGCAGATGAAGCTTGAAGAGGCTTCCCCGGACAACAACCTGGTAGATGGCGTCAACCTTGCGGTCGAGCGTTTCGAGGTCGACCACCCGGAGCTGACTGCAACCTTGCGAGACATCATCACCCGGTTGCACAGCATGGGTATCTGATTCGACGATAAAGGGTCGCCCTGCGGCCCCATCTCGGCACGAGACCGCTCCCGCACGCATGCGGGAGCGGTCTCGTGCCGTTTTGACCGTCAGTTACTGGCGAACCAGGCGCGCGTTGCGCGGGCTGATCGCGCCTTTGCTGCGGTACGGATTGATATCCAGCCCACCCCGGCGCACATAACGCGCATACACCGTCAGATGCTCCGGCTGCAGCAGGCGCAGCAGGTCCAGGTAGATCCGCTCGACGCACTGCTCGTGGAAGTCGGCATGCTGGCGGAAGCTCACCAGATAGGTCAGCAGGCTGGCATGATCCAGCGCGCAGCCCTTGTACTCGACCACCACACTCCCCCAGTCAGGCTGGCCGGTAACCGGGCAATTGGACTTGAGCAGGTGGCTGTGCAGGGTCTCCTCGACGATACGTTGCGAGTCGCAGCGCAGCAGTTCGGGCTGCGGTTGCTCGTAGTTGCTGATGCTCACGTCCAGCCCATCGATGCACTGGCCCGGCAAGGCCACCACACCCTGCTGCTCGACCTCACCCAGCGTTCGAACCTGAACCTTCACAGGCTTGCCTGCAGCAGCGGACAAGTCCTTCTCCAGGCACGCCTGCAGCTCGCCGGTCGATGCGAACACCGTCTGGTTCAACGAGTTGAGGTAGAGCTTGAACGACTTGGACTCGATGATGTTAGGCGAGTCGGCCGGAATGGCGAACTCGCCGATGGCCACCACCGGCTTGCCGGAGGGCAGCAACCACGACAGCTCGAAGCAGTTCCAGTAGTCCACGCCCTGCCACGGCAGGGTCTGTGCGGTCACACCCAGCTCGGCCCATTTGGCCGTGCGTGGGATCGGAAACAGCAGCGACGGGGTGTAAGTGGCGATGTATTCGCTGGACTTGCCCAGCGGGGAGTGTTCGGCGGCGGGATGCATGTATCTGACCTGAAAGCGCGGGAATGGCGCCATTCTACCGGTTTTGCACCCCGCCTTGGGGATGATGTCACTCGATGGTCAACTGACCGACCATCCCCGCCTGATAGTGGCCCGGTACATTGCAGGCGAACTCGATGGGCGCCGACTTGCGGAAGGTCCAGGTCAGCTCGGCGCGCTGCCCGGGCTGGACCAGCACAGTGTTGCCCTGATCATGCCCGTTGCCGCCATGGCCCATCTGGCTGTGGTCCATCCCGGCCATGTTGCCATGGTCCATGCCTGCCATGGCCGCCATCTCCTTCTGGTGCTCGACGTGCATGGCTTTGTCACCCAGGTTGAACTCATGAGCCAGCTTGCCTTCGTTGATCACCACGAAGCGCACCGTCTCGCCGGCCTTGACCTGCAGGCTCTTGGGCTCGAAGGCGATATCCTTGAGCACCACATCGACGGTACGGGTGGCCTTGGAGGCCGGCGCCGGCTCGCCGAAGCCGAAGGTCTTGGCGCCATCGGCGAAGACCGGCAGGCTGGCCACGGCAAGGGTGGCGGCGAGGATCAGGTGTTTCATGGCAACTCCGGTTTGTGCGCTAGAGATGGAGCCACTCTAGGGTCATGGGACTGGCGGCTAGCTGACAGGCAGATTACAAGTTTGTCAGCTTGGGCGCGCTTGCCGATCGTCACGTATCATTTGAGCCAATGCTGCGGCACGACACTCCGGGCTGTTCTATGAAAACTGGAGTGCTTATGCGCTTACCTTTTTGACAATGGACAGTACATGAAACTGCTGATCGTCGAGGACCAGGCCAGGACCGGCCAATACCTCCGCCAAGGCCTGAGCGAGGCCGGTTTTGCCACGGAACTGGCCGGTGACGGTGAAACGGGGCAATTCCTCGCGCTCACCGGCGACCACGACCTGCTGATCCTGGATGTCATGCTGCCGGGCCGGGATGGCTGGCAGATCCTTCAGGCGGTGCGCCAGGCGGGGCTGGACACGCCGGTATTGTTCCTTACCGCGCGTGACGCTGTCGAAGACCGCGTTCATGGCCTGGAGCTGGGGGCCGACGATTATCTGGTCAAACCCTTTGCCTTCTCCGAGCTGCTGGCCCGGGTACGTAGCCTGCTGCGCCGCGGTGCCAGCCCTTCTCAGGACACCATCCTGGCCCTGGCCGACCTGCGCCTGGACCTGATCCGTCGCCGCGCCGAGCGCGCCGGCAGCCGCATCGACCTGACCGCCAAGGAATTCGCCCTGCTCGAGCTGCTGCTGCGGCGCCAGGGCGAGGTGCTGCCCAAATCGCTGATCGCTTCGCAGGTGTGGGACATGAATTTCGACAGCGACACCAATGTGATCGAGGTCGCGATCCGTCGCCTGCGCCTGAAGATCGACGACAACCACCCCAACAAGCTGATCCATACCGTGCGCGGCATGGGCTACGTGCTCGAGGAGCGCCACGACTGATGCCCCGACTCTCCCTCAGCGGGCGCCTGGCCCTGCTGTTCGCGGCCTGCACCGCCGCTGTGTCGCTGAGCGCCGGGTTGTTGTTCAGCCATGCCAGTGAACGTCACTTCGTCGAGCTCGACCAGCAGTTGCTCAGCGCCCGCCTCTCGCAATTGCGCACGCACCTGGCCGATGTCGACTCCCGCGCCGCGTTGGACGACCACCTGCCGACGCTGCGCAGCGAGCTCAGCCACCAGTCGGACCTGGCCCTGCGTATCCGCGGCAACGACGGTACGCTGTGGTTCGACAGCCGCGCAGGCTTGCCGCAGGAGCCCCGTCAGCCGGGCCTGGCCACCCTGCACAGTGACGGCATGGACTACCGCAGCCTGTGCCAGGCGTTGCCAAACGCTCAGGTCACCTTGTTTCTCGACATCACCCACCACCAGCACTTTCTGCAACGCATGCAGCAGTTGATCTGGCTGACCGTCGGGCTCTGCGCGCTGGCCACAGCCCTACTCGGCGCCTGGGCTGCGCGCCGCGGATTGCAACCGTTGCGCCAGATGGGCGCGGTGGCCGCCAGCGTCAATGCGCGCTCGCTGACCACGCGCCTGCCAGTGGCACAACTGCCTGAAGAACTCGCCGAGCTCGGCCACACCGTCAACGCCATGCTGCAACGCCTGGACGATGCTTTTCAGCGCCTCTCGGCCTTTTCCGCCGACATCGCCCATGAACTGCGCACGCCGCTGTCAAATCTGCTCACCCACACCCA
Source organism: Pseudomonas sp. NBRC 111143 (assembly GCF_001320965.1). NCBI lineage: Bacteria > Pseudomonadati > Pseudomonadota > Gammaproteobacteria > Pseudomonadales > Pseudomonadaceae > Pseudomonas > Pseudomonas sp. NBRC 111143. The sequence goes on from NZ_BCBT01000046.1 coordinate 16,364, forward strand.
GGTCACCCTCACCCGCCCCCGCAGCCTGGAGGAGTACCGCGAAGCCCTTCACGGCAACCTCGAGGAACTGCAACACATGGCGCAGATGGTCAACGACATGCTGTTCCTGGCCAAGGCCGACCATGGTCTGCTGATGCCCAGCCGACAGGCTTTGGACCTGGCGACCGAGACCGATGCTCTGCTGGAGTACTACGCGCCGCTGGCCGAAGATGCCGGCATCATCCTGCAACGCCGCGGTGAGGCGCAGACAGAGGGCGACCGGCACATGCTGCGCCGGGCCATGTCCAACCTGCTGGACAACGCACTGCGCTTCACTCCACCTGGCGGGACCATCGAAGTGACGCTGTCACCGGGGCTGCACATAGAGATCGCCAATACCGGCCCCGCGATTGCAGCGCAGGCCCTGCCACGCCTGTTCGACCGGTTCTATCGAGAGGATCCGACACGCCATGAAGGCAGCAGCGAACATGCGGGGCTGGGGCTTGCGATCACCCGGTCCATCGTGCAGGCCCATGGCGGGGGAATTCACGCCCACTGTGAAGGGGGATGGACGCGCTTTGTGATCGACCTACCCCAGACAGGCTGAGGCAGGCTGGCACGGGCTTTGCCCAAGCTCGCGCCCACGCAGGGATCGCGCCCACCTCCAGGCGCAGACCACGACGTCACTCGTAACGCAAGGCCATCGCAGGCTCGATCTGCGATGCGCGATACGCCGGGTACAACGTGGCCAGGAAACTCATCACCAGGCCGGCGATACAGATGATCGCGACATCACCCCACTGCAACTGCGATGGCAGGCTGCTGATGAAGTACATGTCGGAGGTGAAGATATGCTGGCCGCTGGTGCGTTCCAGCCAACCGACAATGGCGCTGACGTTGAGCGCACCGATCACGCCCAACACCCCGCCAATCAGGGTGCCGACGATACCGATCAGGCTGCCCTGGACCATGAAGGTCCCCATGATCTGCGCCGGCGTCGCACCGATGGTGCGTAGAATCGCGATGTCGGCACCCTTGTCGTTCACCACCATCACCAGGGTGGCGATGATGTTGAAGGCCGCCACGGCAATGATCATCAGCAACAGCAGACCGATCATGGTCTTTTCCATCTTCATCGCGCTGAACAAGCTGCCCTGGGTGTGCGACCAGTCATCGGCGCGGTAGGCATCGCCCAGGCCCGAAGCGATCGCCTTGGACACCTGCGGCGCAGCGTACAGGTCGTGCAGCTTCAGGCGTACGCCCTGCACCTGGCCCGGTGCCCAGCGTTGCATCTCGCCGGCATCGGACATGTGGATGTAGGCCTGCGAACCGTCCAGCTCGGCGCCGACCTTGAAGATGCCGACCACGGTCAGGCGCTGCATGCGTGGGGTAATACCACCGGGCGCACTGCTCACTTCCGGCACGATCAGGGTGACCTTGTCGCCGGTGTTCAGGCGAAAACGGCGCGCCGTCAGCTCCCCGAGCACCACGCCATACTCACCGGGCTGCAGCGCTTGCAGGGCACCCTGAACGATATGCTGGCCGACAATGGAGACCTTGCCCTCCTGCGCCGGATCGATACCGCTGACCTGTATCGGCTGCATCGCGCCCTTGTAGGAGAGCATGCCTTCCATTTCCGTCAGGGGCGCCGCGGCGATCACCGCCGGGTTCTTCAGCGCGGCCTCGGCAACGCTCTGCCAGTTATCCAGCGGCTGTACGCCAAGGATGCTGGCATGCGGCACCAACCCCAGCACGCGCGAGCTCATTTCACGCTGGAAACCGTTCATCACCGACAACACCACGATCATCGCCAGCACGCCCAAAGAGAGGCCGATCATCGAGGTCATGGAGATGAACGAGATGAAGTGATTGCGGCGCTTGGCACGGGTGTAACGGGCACCGATGAACAAGGGCAAGGGTCTGAACATGTACGCGAACACCCAGTTGAACAGTAGATTGGGGCCGCGCAGGCGGCCCCATGCAATCAGATCGAGATCAGACGACCGTCTTCCAGGCTCAGCACACGGTCCATCTTGCGTGCCAGGCTCAGGTCGTGGGTCACCACCAGGAACGCCGTGCGCGACGCCGTCGACAGTTCCTGCATCAGCTCCTGGATACCCAGGGCGGTATGGTGGTCAAGGTTGCCGGTGGGCTCGTCGAGCATCACCAGGCCCGGCTGGTTGACCAGCGCACGGGCAATCGCCACGCGCTGGCGCTCGCCGCCAGACAGTTCGGCAGGCTTGTGATTCAGGCGATGGCTGAGGCCTACACGCTTGAGCAGCGCCTCTGCGCGCTGGCGCGCCTCCGGGATGGGTGTACGACCGATCAGCAGCGGCATGCAGACGTTTTCCAGGGCCGTGAATTCTGCCAGCAGGTGGTGGAACTGGTAGACGAAGCCCAGGGCGCGGTTGCGCAGCAAGCCGCGATCACGTTCGCCGAGCGCCGAAAGCTCCTCCCCGGCCAGCCAGACGCTGCCCTGGGTTGGCGTGTCGAGGCCGCCAAGCAAGTTGAGCAGCGTGCTCTTGCCCGAGCCGGAGCTACCGACGATGGCCACCCGCTCACCCGGGTGCAGCTCCAGGCTCAGGCCAGACAGCACCTGCACCGACTCCGGCCCCTCGTCATAGGACTTGCCCAGGTTGCGGCAACTCAGTACGGCTTTATCACTCATGCGCGACTCACTCATAACGTAGCGCCTCTGCAGGCTGGGTGCGCGCGGCACGCCAGGCCGGATACAGGGTGGCGAGGAAACTCAGGACCAGTGCCGCACCGCAGACCATCCACACGTCCTGGGCGATGATCTGCGACGGCAGGTAATCGATGAAGTACACATCGGCATTGAGGAACTTGTGCCCGATCAAGGTCTCGACACCCGCGATCGCCGCACTGACGTTGAGCGCGGCGATGATCCCGACCACTGCGCCGATCAGCGTGCCAACCACGCCGATCACCGTGCCCTGGACCATGAAGATCGCCATGATCTGCCGGGGCGTGGCGCCAAGCGTACGCAGGATGGCGATGTCGCCGCGCTTGTCGTTGACCACCATCACCAGGGTGGAAATGATGTTGAACGCGGCCACCGCGACGATCAGCAGCAGGAGCAGGCCGATGATCGACTTCTCCATGCGGATCGCCTGGTACAGGTTGCCTTGGGTGCGGGTCCAGTCGCGGGCGTAGTACTGGTGCTCGCCCAACTGCTGGACGATGCTCCAGGCCTCGCGCGGCGCCTTGAACAGGTCGTCGAACTTCAGGCGCAGGCCTTGCACCTGGTCGGCCTTCCAGCGGTGCAGGCGCGAAAGGTCGGAGAGGTTGGTCAGCCCCAGGAAGCCATCGATCTCGCCAGCGCCGACGTGAAAGGTGCCGACCACGGTAAAGCGCTTCATGCGCGGGAACATCCCGGCCGGGGTGATGCTCACCTCGGGGGCGACGAACGTGACCTTGTCACCGACCTTGACGCCCAGCTTGGTGGCGGCCTTGTCACCGATGAGGATGCCCCACTCGCCGGGCGCCAGTTGGTCGAGGCTGCCCTGCTGCAGGAAGTTGTCGATGATCGACACCTCGCGCTCGCGGTCCGGCTGGATGCCGTTGAGCAGCATCTTCTGCACCTTGCCGTCATGGGTAAGCAGCCCCTGCATCTGCGTGAAGGGCGCGACCGCCTGCACGTGCGGATTCTGCTTTACTTGTTGAGCAAGGGCCTGCCAGTCGCCGATGGGCTGGTCGCCCTCGATGGTGGCGTGGGGGACCATGCCAAGGACGCGGGTGCGCATCTCGTGATCGAAGCCATTCATCACCGACAGCACCACGATCATCACCACCACGCCCAGGGCGAGGCCGATCATCGAGGTCAGGGAAATGAACGAGACGAAATGGTTGCGTCGCTTGGCACGGGTGTAACGCGTACCGATGAATACGAAGAGAGGTCTGAACATGTCGGGGCTTGTTCGGATGAAAGGGAACGTCCTGGTGGCGAGGCGCCTACGGCGGCTTTACACTCGGACCACCGCCGCAACCATGGGTTCGCCATGACGACATTAGACGAAGAAGATCGCCGGGAATACTACCGCATCGAAGACAGGATCGCACTGGAAATCAGCCCCCTGAGCGCGGCCGAAGCCCTTGAGCCAGAACTGTTGCAGGATGATTCACCACTGTTCAACCTGCTCAGCGAGCTGCACCTGTCGGACTTCGAATCCCAGCACCTGTTGCGCCAGCTCAGCGACAAGGACCGCACCCTGGCCGCCTTCCTGCGCGCCCAGAACAAACGCCTCGACCTGCTCAGCGCGGTGGTCGCACAAACGCTGATCGGCGAGATCGGCCAGCCGCAGCGGGTGATCATCTCCGAAGGCGGTGTCGAATTCGCCCAGACGCAGCAGATCGCGCCCGGCACCCGGGTCAAGGTGAAGATGGTACTGATGCCTCGCGCCCACGGCCTGTTGCTGCGTGGCCGCGTCACCCACTGCGACCCACGTCCCGAAGGCGACTTCGAAGTTGGCACCGAATTCATCGACATGACCGATGCCCAGCGCCAGCTCCTGGCCCGCTATATCCTGCAGCGTCAGCAACAACAGCGGCGCCAGCAACTCGAACACGACGACCCGGCATCCTGAGCCTTTTCCCTTTAGACCTGAAGGAACGAACGTGACCCTGATCTACGGCCATCGCGGCGCCAAGGGCGAAGCGCCCGAGAACACCCTGACCAGCTTCCGCCAGTGCCTGTCGCACGGCGTCGACCGTTGCGAGCTGGACCTGCACCTGTCGGCCGATAACGAGCTGATGGTGATCCATGACCCGACCCTCAAGCGCACCACCGGTCGACGCGGCAAGGTCGTCGAACACCCGGCAGCAGACCTGGTTACCTACGACGCGCGCAAGGGCGGCCCCGGACATGTGCAGCCCTGCCCTATCCCGCGCCTTGAAGAACTGTTCGAGAAATGCGCCTTTGCCCACTGGCAACTGGAGGTCAAGAGTGCTTCGCGCACCCGCGCAGCAAGCACGGTGCTGGCCATCCGCGAACTGGCCCAACAGTACGGCCTGCTCGACAAGGTGACCATCACCTCGAGCTCGCGGGAAGTGCTGGGGGCAGCACAGGAACTGGTGCCCGACATCACGCGTGGGCTGGTTGCCGAATACGCCTGGCTCGACCCACTGAAAGTGGCTCAGAACTACGGCTGCGAGATGCTCGCGCTGAACTGGACACTGTGCACCCCCGAACGCCTGCTCAAGGCGCAGAAGCAGGGTTTGCATGTGTCGGTGTGGACGGTCAACGAGCCGGCGCTGATGCGCCGACTCGCCGATTTTGGCGTGGACAGCCTGATTACAGACTTTCCCGGTTTGGCCAAGACCACCCTCGGGTAGGGCTGAAATCGGTCTCCCCGACCGGCTCAGGCCACCGGTCGGAGCCGCTCAAAAAAGCCGGTTCAGACCGTCGTAGGCAGCTACCCGATAGGCTTCGGCCATGGTCGGGTAGTTGAAGGTGGTGTTGACGAAGTACTTGAGATTGTTCAGCTCACCCGGCTGGTTCATGATCGCCTGGCCGATGTGGACAATCTCCGAAGCCTGGTAGCCGAAGCAGTGCACGCCAAGGATTTCCAGGGTTTCGCGGTGGAACAGGATCTTCAGCATGCCCTGAGGCTCGCCGGCGATCTGCGCACGGGCCATGCTCTTGAAGAACGCCTTGCCCACTTCGTACGGCACCTTGGCCTGGGTCAGCTCCTGCTCGTTCTTGCCGATCGAGCTGATCTCCGGAATGGTGTAGATGCCGGTCGGCACGTCGTTGACGAAGCGCCAGCTGCCGTTGTCGACGATGCTGCCAGCCGCAGAACGGCCCTGGTCGTGGGCGGCGCTGGCCAGGCTCGGCCAACCGATCACGTCACCGGCACCGTAGATGTTCGGCACACTGGTGCTGTAGTTCTCGTCGACCTCGATCTGGCCGCGGCTGTTGACCTTGATGCCGATGTTCTCAAGGCCCAGCTTGTCGGTGTTGCCGGTACGGCCGTTGCACCACAGCAAGGCGTCGGCCTTGATCTTCTTGCCGGACTTCAGGTGCAGGATCACCCCGTTGTCCAGACCCTCGACACGCTCGTACTCCTCGTTATGGCGTACGGTGATGTTGTTGTTGCTGAAGTGGTAGCTCAGCGCCTGGGAGATTTCCGAATCCAGGAAGCTCAGCAATTGGCCACGGTTGTCGACCAATTCGACCAGCACGCCCAGGCCACTGAAGATCGAGGCGTATTCGCAACCGATCACCCCGGCACCATAGACGATCAGCTTGCGCGGCGTGTGGCTCAGGCTGAGGATGGTGTCGCTGTCGTAGACGCGCGGGTGGTGGAAGTCGATGTCGGCCGGGCGATAAGGGCGCGAGCCGGTGGCGATGATGATGTGCTTGGCGTTGAGCTTCTCGACCACACCGTTGGGGCAGACCACTTCGACGGTCTGCTCGTCGGCGAAGCTGCCGGTGCCGACGAACACGTCGACGCGGTTGCGCGCGTAGTAGCCGGTGCGCGAGGCAACCTGCTTGGAAATCACCTTCTCGGCGCTCTTGAGCACGTCGGGGAAGGAGAACCAGCGCGGCTCACCAATGGCACGGAACATCGGGTTGGTGTTGAACTGCATGATCTGCCGCACCGAGTGACGCAGTGCCTTGGACGGGATGGTGCCCAAGTGGGTGCAGTTGCCGCCGACCTGGCGACGGCTGTCGACCATCGCGACCTTGCGCCCCGCTTTGGCGGCGTTCATTGCCGCGCCTTCTCCGGCCGGGCCGGAACCCAGCACCACTACGTCGTAGTTGTAGACAGCCATGCGTACTCCTTCAGAACTGGCCCGCCGGCCGGCTGGCCGCGGGGCTCATCATGTCGCCGGGGCGCCATGAAAAAATTCGGGTGCAGTCTAATCAAGCGTGAACGCCGCGCACATTAACCCTTGGTCGCGTCGTAGGCCATCTTTGCCTGCACTACATGTCATTTCGCCGCTTCCCTGGCCGCGATCATCCGTGCCCTGCCTTTCACCCGCCTTTCAACACCCGCTGGAAACCTGGTGTGGAACGGGAGACGAAACCACCCTCGACCCGGGTCACCAGTACGGCAGCGATGCCGTGGGCCACGGCAAAATCCCAGCCGCGCTCGGGCCCGAGAATCAGCAGCAACGTCGAGTAACCGTCAGCGATCAGTGCCGAGCGGTCAAGCACGGTGACCGCAGCCAGACCGTGGGCGACCGGACGCCCCAGACGGGCATCGAAGGTGTGCGAATAGCGCCGGCCATTGTCCTCGAAATAGTTGCGGTAGTCACCCGAGGTCGACACCGACAGGCCATCGATGGCAATCACCTGGCGGGCGATCTGGCGATCCTCGCGCGGCAGCTCCAGTGCAATGCGCCAGGGGCTGCCATCAGGCTTGCGGCCTGCGGCCTGCAATTCCCCGGTGGCTTCGGCGACAAAGCTGTCGATACCCATCGCCCGCAGGCGCTCGGCGATCAGGTCGACGGCGTGACCGGCAGCGATGCTGTTGAAGTCCAGCTCCAGCGCGACATCCTTGCACAGGCGCTCGCCATCGATGTGCAGGTGACGATAACCTACGCGCTGACGGGCCAAGGCCAGGGCCTGAGGATCGGGCACCTGCTCCTGACGCGCCTGCGGGCCGAAACCCCACAGGTTGAGCAGTGGCTCGACACTGAGGTCGAACGCCCCCTCGCTCACATCCGCCAGGTGCTGGCCGAAGGTGACCAGCTCGAGCATGTCCTGCGGGATGGCCAGGCATTGATTGGCCGGCAACTGGTTGAAGCGACTGACGACAGAGTCGTCACGGTAGGTGGAATACGACGCGTCAATTTCATGCAGGATGGTTTCGACAGCCTCGCGCACCTGGTCCGGCGCCGGGCCGCCGGGGTTGCGAACATACTGGATGCTGTAGCTGCTGCCCATGGTCGGACCGCCAAGGCGCTCCAGCGTGGGTTGCTGGTCACAGGCCGATAGTAGCATCAGGATAAGCAGTAAGGCTTTGCGCAAGATTCAGACTCTCGGTTGCCTGTGCCGCGTCTACCGTGGGACCAGCGTTTACCGTGGCAGTGCCGGCACAGACACGACATAAAAAAACGGGAACCCGAAGGTTCCCGTTTTTTCATGGCCTTACAAGCCTATCAGCGTGGAAACGCTGGCGGGTTCACACCGGCCATCTCTTCCATCACGCGAACGACCTGGCAGCTGTAACCGAATTCGTTGTCGTACCAGACGTACAGGACAACACGATTATCGTTGCAGATGGTCGCTTCGGCATCGACCACACCGGCGTGGCGCGAGCCGACGAAGTCGGTCGAAACCACTTCCTGGGAGCTGACGTAGTCGATCTGCTTGTGCAGTTCCGAGTGCATGGCGGTCTGGCGCAGGTACTCGTTGAGCTCCTCGCGGTTGGTCGCCTTTTCCAGGTTCAGGTTCAGGATGGCCATCGACACGTTCGGCGTCGGTACGCGAATGGCGTTGCCGGTCAGCTTGCCCTTGAGCACTGGCAGTGCCTTGGCAGCGGCAGTGGCGGCGCCGGTTTCGGTGATGACCATGTTCAGCGGCGCGGCACGACCGCGACGGCTGCCCTTGTGGAAGTTGTCGATCAGGTTCTGGTCGTTGGTGAACGAGTGAACGGTTTCGACGTGGCCGTTGACGATGCCGTACTGATCGTTGATGGCCTTGAGCACCGGCACGATGGCGTTGGTGGTGCAGGATGCCGCGGAGATGATCTTGTCATCGGCAGCGATATCGCCATGGTTGATGCCGTGCACGATGTTCTTCAGCGCGCCCTTGCCAGGTGCGGTGAGGATCACACGGGCAGCGCCCGGGCAGGCCAGGTGCTGGCCCAGGCCGTCGGCATCGCGCCAGACGCCGGTGTTGTCGACGATCAGTGCGTTGTCGATGCCGTACTGGGTGTAGTCGACTTCGCTCGGGCTCTTGGCGTAGATGACCTGGATCAGGTTGCCGTTGGCAGTGATGGTGTTGTTGGCTTCATCGATGGTGATGGTGCCATCGAACGGGCCGTGAACCGAGTCGCGGCGCAGCAGGCTGGCGCGCTTGACCAGGTCGTTTTCGGCGCCCTTGCGCACGACGATGGCGCGCAGGCGCAGGCCGTCGCCACCACCGGTCTTCTCGATCAGGATGCGCGCCAGCAGGCGGCCGATGCGGCCGAAGCCGTACAGGACGACGTCGGTGCCCTTGCGCGCCGAAGCGTTCTGCTGGCCAACCACCTCAGCCAGCTCTTCACGGACGAACTGCTCGGCAGTGCGACCGTTGCCTTCCTGCTTGAACTTGTTGGCCAGCTTGCCCAGGTCGACCGAAGCGGCGCCCAGTTTCAGCTCGCTCATGGCTTTGAGCAGGGGGAATGTCTCGTGTACGGACAGTTCGGTCTCGTCGGTCTGACGGTGACGTGCAAAGCGATGGGCTTTGAGGATCGAGATAACCGAACGGTTGATCAGGCTGCGGCCATAGATCGAGCTCACCACGTTGTTGTTGCGGTAGAGCTGACCGATAAGCGGGATCATCGCTTCAGCCAGGGCTTCACGATCGATCCACTCACCAAGACACTGGTCGGGCTTCTGAGTCACGGGAACCTTCCACATGTAGGGACAGAAAAAAGGGGCTACATTATGACGCCCCGATGCGTATCGGGCAATGAGCGCCTGTCGCTACCCGCAAAGCCAGCCGTCATGCCCTTTCGAGCCTGACAGCGAGCAGCGTCGCCGGTACACTTGACCTCTTTGCCGCAACGCTTGGAGTCGGATCTTCCGTGTCAGTTCTGCGCCTTCCGCAACTGTCGGCCACGGCCGGCAAACAAACCTGGGGCAACCTGCCAGGTGCCGCCCTCAGTCTCGCCATCGCCGAGGCCGCCAGCAGCGCCGGGCGCTTCACCCTGCTGCTGACTGCCGATAGCCAGGCCGCCGATCGCCTGGAACAGGAGCTGCGTTTCTTCGCCCCGCAGCTCCCGGTGCTGCCGTTCCCCGACTGGGAAACCCTGCCCTACGACCTGTTCTCGCCGCACCAGGACATCATCTCCCAGCGCATTGCCAGCCTCTACCGACTGCCAGAGCTGGACCACGGTATTCTCGTGGTGCCGATCACCACCGCCCTGCACCGCCTGGCCCCGACCCGCTTCCTGCTGGGCAGCAGCCTGGTGCTGGACGTGGGCCAGAAGATCGACGTCGAGCAGATGCGCACCCGCCTGGAAGCCAGCGGCTACCGCTGCGTCGACACGGTCTACGAGCATGGTGAATTCGCCGTGCGCGGCGCGCTGATCGATTTGTTCCCCATGGGCAGCAAGGCGCCGTATCGCATCGACCTGTTCGACGACGAGATCGAGACCCTGCGCACCTTCGACCCGGAGACCCAGCGCTCGATCGACAAGGTCGACTCGATCCGCCTGCTGCCGGCCCGCGAATTCCCCATGCACAAGGATGAGGTGACACGCTTCAAGGCCCGCTTCCGAGAGCGCTTCGACGTCGACTTCCGGCGCAGCGCGATCTTCCAGGACCTGACCAGCGGCATCATTCCGGCCGGCATCGAATACTACCTGCCGCTGTTCTTCGAAGAGACCGCGACACTCTTCGACTACCTGCCGGCAGACACCCAGGTATTCTCCCTGCCCGGCGTCGAGCAGGCCGCCGAACACTTCTGGAACGACGTACGCGGGCGCTACGAAGAGCGCCGCGGCGACCTCAGCCGCCCCTTGCTGCCACCGGCCGAGTTGTTCATGCCGGTCGAGGACTGCTTCGCCCGCCTCAAGCAATGGCCGCGCGTGGTGGTCAGCGCCGACGAAATCGAACAGGGCGCAGGCCGCGAGCGCTTCCCGGCCCGCGCCTTGCCCAACCTGGCCATCGAGGCCAAGGCCAACCAGCCGCTGGCAGAGCTGTCGAACTTCCTCGACCAGTTCCCCGGCCGGGTGCTGTTCACCGCCGAATCGGCAGGCCGCCGCGAAGTGCTGCTGGAGCTGCTCGAACGCCTGAAGCTGCGCCCGCACACCGTCGAAGGCTGGGCCGATTTCATCACGGGCAGCGAGCGCCTGGCGATCACCATCGCCCCGCTCGATGACGGCCTGCTGCTGGATGACCCGAGCCTGGCCCTTGTGGCCGAAAGCCCGCTGTTCGGCCAGCGCGTGATGCAGCGCCGACGTCGCGACAAGCGCGGCGAAGCGGCCAACGATGCAGTCATCAAGAACCTCACCGAGCTGCGCGAAGGCGCCCCTGTAGTGCACATCGATCACGGCGTGGGCCGCTACCTGGGCCTGGCCACCCTGGAAATCGACGGCCAGGCCGCCGAGTTCCTCACCCTTGAATACGCCGAGGGCGCCAAGCTCTATGTGCCGGTGGCCAACCTGCACCTGATCGCCCGCTACACCGGCAGCGACGACGCCCTGGCGCCGCTGCACCGACTCGGCTCCGAAGCCTGGCAGAAGGCCAAGCGCAAGGCCGCCGAACAGGTGCGCGACGTGGCCGCCGAGCTGCTCGACATCTATGCCCGCCGTGCTGCGCGCAAGGGCTACGCCTTCGCCGACCCGGCCGCTGACTACGCCACCTTCAGCGCCGGCTTCCCCTTCGAAGAGACGCCCGATCAGCAGGCTGCCATCGAGGCCGTGCGCCTCGACATGCTCGCCGCCAAGCCCATGGATCGGCTGGTGTGTGGCGATGTCGGCTTCGGCAAGACCGAAGTGGCCATGCGCGCAGCCTTCATCGCGGTGCACAGCGGCCGCCAGGTCGCGGTCCTGGTACCTACCACCCTGCTCGCCCAGCAGCACTACAACAGCTTCCGTGATCGCTTTGCCGACTGGCCCGTGACGGTCGAGGTGATGAGCCGCTTCAAGTCCGCCAAGGAAGTGGCCGCCGCCGCCGCAGACCTTGCCGAAGGCAAGATCGACATCCTCATCGGCACCCACAAGCTGCTGCAGGACGATGTGCGCTTCAAGGACCTGGGCCTGGCGATCATCGACGAAGAGCACCGTTTCGGCGTACGCCAGAAAGAACAGCTCAAGGCGCTACGCAGCGAGGTGGACATCCTCACCCTCACCGCCACGCCAATCCCGCGCACCCTGAACATGGCCGTGGCCGGCATGCGCGACCTGTCGATCATCGCCACCCCGCCGGCTCGACGCCTGTCGGTGCGCACCTTCGTCATGGAGCAGAACAAGAGCACGGTCAAGGAAGCACTGCTGCGCGAGCTGCTGCGTGGCGGCCAGGTCTATTACCTGCACAACGATGTGAAGACCATCGAGAAATGCGCCGCCGACCTCGCCGAGCTGGTGCCCGAAGCGCGCATCGGCATTGGCCACGGGCAGATGCGCGAGCGCGAGCTCGAACAGGTGATGAGCGACTTCTACCACAAGCGCTTCAACGTGCTGATTGCCTCGACCATCATCGAGACCGGCATCGACGTGCCCAGCGCCAACACCATCGTCATCGAACGTGCCGACAAGTTCGGCCTGGCCCAGTTGCACCAGTTGCGCGGCCGGGTCGGACGCAGCCACCACCAGGCCTACGCCTACCTGCTCACCCCGCCACGCCAACAGATCAGCGGCGATGCCGAGAAACGCCTGGAGGCGATCGCCAACACCCAGGACCTGGGCGCAGGCTTCGTGCTGGCCACCAACGACCTGGAGATCCGCGGCGCCGGCGAGCTGCTCGGCGAAGGCCAGAGCGGGCAGATCCAGGCAGTGGGTTTCACCCTCTACATGGAGATGCTCGAACGTGCGGTCAAGGCGATCCGCAAGGGCACCCAACCCAATCTCGAGCAACCACTGGGCGGCGGCCCGGAGATCAACCTGCGCCTGCCGGCGCTGATCCCCGAGGACTACCTGCCCGATGTGCACGCCCGCCTGATCCTGTACAAACGCATCGCTTCGGCGGCCGACGAAGAAGGCCTCAAGGACCTGCAGGTGGAGATGATCGACCGCTTCGGCCTGCTGCCCGAGCCGACCAAGAACCTCATGCGCCTGACGCTGCTCAAGCTGCAGGCCGAGAAGCTTGGCATCAAGAAGGTCGATGCCGGCCCCAATGGCGGCAAGCTCGAGTTCGAGGCCGAAACGCCGGTCGATCCACTGACCCTGATCAAGCTGATCCAGGGCCAGCCCAAGCGCTACAAGTTCGAAGGCGCGACCCAGTTCCGCTTCCTGGTGCCGATGGAACGCCCGGAAGAACGCTTCAACACTCTCGAGGCGCTGTTCGAGCGCCTGGCCCCACAGTCAAATTAAGGAAGCTCCATGCGTGCCATTCGTTGCCTGACCTTGTTGCTGTCGCTCATCGCGCCAGTGACGGCCTTCGCCGAAGGCCCTTATCAGGTGGAAATCCTCCTCCTGCGGCAGAATGCCGTGCCTGCCGTGACCAGCCCGTTCGCCCCCGAGAACTGGAGCGCCGGCGCCCCACGCCTGGCCAAGGACGCCGAACGCCCACTGGCACTGGTCGACGAAGCCACCCGCCTGCAAGCCACTGCCGACTTCACTGTGCTGCTGCACAAGGCTTGGCAGCAGCAGGTGGGCAGCGAGCCCAGCCGCATCGCCGTGGGCGCCGGTGACGAGCAGTTCGGGCACTTCCCCATCGAGGGCAACCTGAGCATCGCCGAGGGCCGCTTCACCCGCATCGAGGCCAACTTCTGGGTCAACGACCTGGACGGCAACGGCAGCGTGCTGCGCAGCGAGCAATTCAAGCAAAGCAACAGCAATGTGAAAAACGGCCAGCTGACCTTCCTCGACGGGGGCCACCTGGCGCTGCTGATCAGGGTCGCACCGGCTGGCATGCGCAAGCTGCCAACGATGGACCCGGAGATGATGGAGCAGTGACACGTGAGTGACGTGCAGAAGCAGGTTGCGGAAAACCCGAGCTGGAAGCGCGAATTCAACGCCGGCGCTCTGCAGCGCGGTGAGCGCTATGCCGAGCAAGGGAGGGTAGAGATTCTCTCCCACGGCGACGCACGTATCGAGGCAACCTGCAGCGGCAACGGCGACAACCGTTATCGTCAGCGGATTACCATCACCTTCAACTCCGCCGGACACTGTCATGTTCGCGGCCAGTGCACCTGCCCGGTCGGCGAGAACTGCAAGCACTGCGCCGCCGTGCTCTACACGCTCGCCCACCGCCATACGGCACAACCGGCGGCCAGCGATCACCTGCCGCACAACCTGCAACACTGGCTGCAGGGCCTTGAGCAACGCGCCTCCTCCCACAGGCCTGAAGAAGACAAGCGCGGACGCATGGTCTGCTACCAGCTCATGCTGCTGGGCGATCAAGGCTGCGCCCTGCGCGTGCGCAAGGGCACTCGCAACGATGGCGACATACGCTACAGCCGGGTGCAATCGCTGTATGAACTGCTCTACGAGCCGCCCAAGTTCGTCAAGGAAGAAGACCTGCGCATCCTGCGCCAGTTGTCCGCACAGAACGCCCCCTACGGCCAGGAGCGCGGCTACGTGCTAAAAGGCCAGGAAGGCGGCGAGCTACTGCAACGGGTGCTGGAAACCGGACGCCTGATGTTCATGGAAGAGTTGCCGCTGCTGCGCCGCGGCCAGGAGCGCCAGGCGGAATTTCGCTGGGTGCGCCTGGACAGCGGCGAATACCGCGGCATGTGGTACAACGCCGACAAACCGCTGCTTTGCGTCCTGCCGCTGGTGCCGTTGTTTTACTTCGACGTCATGACCAGTGAAGTCGGTACCGTCGCCCACAGTCTCGACCCTCACACCGCCATCCAGCTCTCGCTCGCACCCGATGTACCGGAACACCTGATCGTGCCACTCAGCCACAAGCTCAACGCCCTGAACCACCAACTGCCGACCCCGACAACCGTCAAGCAGGAACTGCTCGACAACATCGAGCCCACAGCACACCTCACTCTTGGCAGCCTGGAATTCAGCGCCTACACGCCCAAGACCGGACGCATGCAGCGTCAGTTGCAGCATCGCGCCGCGCTGTCGTTCGACTACGACGGGCTGCGCGCCAGCGGCCCCGACGACAAGCCGCTGAGCCGCCTGGTGGGCAGCACCAGCCAGCATATTCGCCGCCAGCCACAGCATGAAAAACGTCTGCGCGACACCCTGCACAAGCTCGGTTTCAAGCCTGCCACACGTCAGAGCAAGGCCCTGCCCGACAGCGCCGGCGAAATGTTCCAACTGCCCGACGACGAGACCTGGCTGCGCTTCGCCCGCGAAGACCTGCTGCGACTGCGCGAGGCAGGTTGGAAGGTGGACGTCCACCGTGACTTCGCCTTCAACCTCCACGACGTGGAAGACTGGTACGCCAACATTCAGGAAGCCCCCGGCCACGAATGGTTCGATCTGGAGCTGGGCATCGTGGTCGACGGCCAGCGCCACAGCCTGCTGCCGATCGTCCTGCAGTTGCTGCGCAGCAGCCCCGAACTGCTGCGCCCCAGCGAACTTGCGCGGCGCGGCGACGATGAACACCTGTTGATCGACCTCAACCGCGGTCGCCTGGACAGCCCGGCCATGCGGGTCGCCCTGCCCTACGGCCGGATCAAGGCAGTGATGGGCACCCTCGGCGAGCTGTATCTGCACGAGGATGCCAGCGGACCGACGCTGCGCATGGAGCGCGCCGATGCGGCACGCCTGAACGATATCGAGCACCTGCCCCTGCAATGGGAAGGTGGCGAACAACTGCGCGATCTCGGCCGGCGCCTGCGCGATGCGCGTGACCTGGAAGTCGAGCCACCCAAGGGGCTGGCCGCAACCTTGCGCCCCTACCAGCAGCAGGGCCTGAACTGGCTGCAAGCCCTGCGCGAGATGGGCACCGGTGGCATCCTCGGCGACGACATGGGTCTGGGCAAGACCCTGCAGACCCTTGCCCATCTGCTGCTGGAAAAAGAAGCCGGGCGCCTGAACCATCCAGCCCTGGCAGTGATGCCCACCAGCCTTGTGCCCAACTGGCTGGACGAAGCACAGCGCTTCGCACCCAATCTGCGTGTCCTGGCCCTGCACGGCCCCGGACGCACCCGGTTCTTTGGTGCACTGCACGAATACGACCTGATCCTGACCACATACGCCCTGCTGCCACGCGACCTCGAGCCATTGCAGGCCCAACCCTGGCACGTGCTGGTGCTGGACGAAGCACAGAACATCAAGAGCAGCACCAGCAAGGCCGCCCAGGCCGCCCGGGAGCTGCAGGCCAACCAGCGCCTTTGCCTGACCGGCACACCCATGGAGAACAACCTGGGTGAGCTATGGTCGATCTTCCACTTCCTGATGCCCGGCTGGCTGGGCGATCAGAAACGCTTCAACCAGGATTACCGCACCCCCATCGAACGTCATGGCGACCGCGAGCGGCTGGCCCACCTGGCCAGCCGAGTACGCCCTTTCCTGCTGCGCCGCAGCAAGGAGCAGGTTGCCCGAGAGCTGCCGGCCAAGAGCGAGATGGTTCACTGGGTGGACCTCAGCGACGCACAGCGCGACACCTACGAAACGGTGCGCGTGGCCATGGACAAGAAGGTGCGCGATGAAATCGCCCGCAATGGCGCCTCACGCAGCCAGATCGTCATCCTCGATGCCTTGCTCAAGCTGCGCCAGGTGTGCTGTGACCTGCGTCTGGTCAAGGGTGTGGAAGCCAAGGGCAATCAAGCCGACAAGGGCAAGCTGGGCAGCTTGATGGAAATGCTCGAGGAACTGCTCAGCGAAGGTCGCCGAGTGCTGCTGTTCTCCCAGTTCACTTCGATGCTCGCACTGATCGAGCAGGAACTGGAAAAGCGCAACATTCGCTACAGCCTGCTGACCGGCGAAACCCGCGATCGCCGCGCGCCGGTTCAACAGTTCCAGAACGGCGACAGCGAAGTATTCCTGATCAGCCTCAAGGCCGGTGGTACAGGCCTGAACCTGACCGCTGCCGATACGGTGATTCACTACGACCCCTGGTGGAACCCGGCCAGTGAGAACCAGGCCACCGACCGCGCGTACCGTATCGGTCAGGACAAGCCGGTGTTCGTCTACAAGCTGATCACCCGCGGCACGGTGGAAGAGAAGATCCAGCAGTTGCAGCAAGAGAAAGCCGCCTTGGCGGCCGGTCTGCTCGATGGCGGGCAGGCCGGTCAGTGGCGGCTGGGGGATGAAGAAATCGAGGCACTGTTCGCCCCGCTGCCGGGCAAGCGAGGGCGCTGAATCCGGGGCGTCCCCTTCGCGTCCCGACTTGTCCGCGAAGGGAACACCACGGTCAATCCACCAGCTGCGCGTCCTTCAACGCCCCCAGCGCCTCAAGCCAGCGCGGCTGCTGGCGATAGTCGGTGCGTGCGAAACCTTGCCCACGCATGCCGGCGATGCGCGGCGACGGCCGCACCTTCAAGCGCTGCGCCGCACTCAGCGCGAGTTCCGCCGCAGCTCGGTCATTGCACACCAGCCCCATGTCGCAACCGGCACTCAGCGCTGCCTCGATGCGACTGGCGGCATCGCCCACCACATGCGCGCCAGCCATGGACAAGTCGTCACTGAAGATCACCCCCTCAAAGCCCAGCTCGCCGCGCAGGATGTCCTGCAGCCAGCGCCGCGAAAAGCCCGCCGGCTGGTTGTCGACCTGCGGATAGATCACATGCGCCGGCATCACCGCTGCCAGTTGGCCGCTGAGACGAGTGAACGGTACCAGGTCAGCCTGGCGTAGCTGCTCCAGGCTGCGCTCATCGGTGGGGATCGCCACGTGCGAATCGGCTTCCGCCCAGCCATGTCCGGGGAAGTGCTTGCCGCAGGCCGCCATGCCAGCCGTGTTCATGCCACGAATGAAGGCACCGGCCAGTTGCGTGGCACGCTGCGGATCCCCTTCGAAGGCACGGCTGCCAACGACCGCGCTGCGCTGGTGATCAAGGTCCAGTACCGGTGCGAAACTCAGGTCAAGGCCGACCGCCAGAACTTCGGTGGCCATCAGCCAACCGCATTGTTCGGCCAGGTAATCGGCGTTGGCATTGTCGGCAATGGCACGCATGGCCGGCAAACGCACGAAGCCCTGACGCAGACGCTGGACCCGACCACCTTCCTGATCGACCGCCAGGATCAGGTCAGGACGAATAGCACGGATCGAGGCGCACAGCTCGCGCACCTGGCGTGGGCTGTCGATGTTACGGGCAAAGATGATCAGACCGGCCACTTCGGGCTGGCGCAGGAGGTGACGATCCTCGGCGGTCAACCATTGACCGGCGATATCCACCATCAGGGAGCCTTGCAGGCTGGCAGTCATAGGGTGTCCTTCATTGAATATCCAGAGAGGCCCATTGCGGGCAGGCAGCCTCGCTTATGCGCACCGGGCAATGGACCGGCACGTGCTCGAACAGGTCCAACAGCTCGCGGTTGCGCAGGCGCACGCAGCCATGGGACAACGGCACGCCCAGCGGTTCGCTGTCCGGCGTGCCGTGCAGATAAATGTAGCGACGAAAGGTATCGACCCGTCCCAGGCGGTTGATGCCTGGCTCACAGCCACTGAGCCAGAGGATGCGGGTGAGGATCCAGTCACGGCCTGGAGATTGCGCGTGCAAGGCGGGCGACCAGACTTCACCGGTCCAGCGTCGGCTGCTGAGCACAGCCCCTTGCGGCAATCCGGCGCCGATCTTCGCCCTGACCTGATGCAGGCCACGCGGCGTGCAGCCAGAACCATTGAGTTCACCCGCCCCCAGACGTGCAGTGGAAACGTCCAGGCGCACGCACAACATCCCCCGGGAAAATCCGTAAAGGCGTTGGTCAGCGAGGGAGATATGCAGGAAATCAAGGTCGGGCATGGGCGCTAGCTTAGCCGAAGCGCCCTGCCCCGCCCAGTGTTCAAGCCTTGGCTGGCGCGCCGGTGGCTGCGCTCTTGCTGCGTGGCCGCAGTTGCGCGGCCGCCATGGCCTCGTCGGTTACCCCGCTATCGGCACGCATGCCGGCGGCGAGGAACGGCACCATCAAGCGCATGACCTGCTCGATCGAAGTGTTGATGCCGAAATCGGTTTCAGCGATGGCGCGCAGCGCCTTGATACCGGACATGCTGAACGCGGCGGCACCCAGCATGAAATGCACGCGCCAGAACAGCTCGATGGGGGGAATACGCGGTGCCGCTTCGTTGACCAACAGCATGTAGCGCCGGAACACCTTGCCGTACATGTCTTCAAGATAGCGGCGCAGGTGGCCCTGACTCTGACTGAAGGCCAAGCCCAGCAGGCGCATGAAGATCGACAGGTCGTTGTTGCTGCGCGGCTGCACGGCCAAGGCCTGCTCCACCAGCATCTCCAGCAGTTCTTCGAGCGTCGGCTTCTGCTCAGGGCGCGCCTGACGGCGCTCGAGTTCACGCTCCAGGCTGGCACAGAACGGACCGAGGAAGCGCGAGAAGACCGCCTGGATAAGCGCCTTTTTGGAGCCGAAATGGTAGTTCACCGCCGCCAGGTTGACCCCGGCCTTGCTAGTGATCAAACGCAACGAAGTTTCCGCGAAACCTCTTTCCGCGAACAGCTGCTCGGCAGCATCGAGAATGCGTTCAACGGTTTCCGATTGGGCCATGACTTATCCGCCTGACAAACAGTTGTTTGAAACATACGTTTCAAGCACGCGCATGTCAAGGTTCGGTGACCCGACGGTCGCCCTTTTTAAAGCGCCGAAGCTCAAGCTGCAAGCCACAAATATCAAGGGCTGGGCACAACGCTTGGAAGACCGCGGCGATTTTCTTCAAGCGTGGTGCTTGCAGCAGGCCTTGTACTGTATATAATCCCAGTCACTGTATAAAAAGACAGAGCCACTCGCCATGCTGAAACTGACGCCACGCCAAGCCGAGATCCTGGCCTTCATCAAACGTTGCCTTGAAGACAACGGCTTCCCGCCTACCCGCGCAGAAATCGCACAAGAGCTAGGGTTCAAATCGCCCAATGCCGCCGAAGAGCACCTCAAGGCCTTGGCGCGCAAGGGCGCCATCGAGATGACGCCAGGCGCCTCCCGCGGCATTCGCATCCCGGGTCTCGAAGCCAAGCCTGACGACAGCGGCCTGCCGATCATCGGCCGTGTTGCAGCAGGTGCCCCGATCCTCGCCGAGCAGCACATCGAGGAATCCTGCAATATCAATCCAGCCTTCTTCCATCCTCGCGCCGACTACCTGTTGCGCGTTCACGGCATGAGCATGAAGGATATCGGCATCGTCGACGGCGACCTGCTCGCCGTGCACACCTGCCGCGAAGCCCGCAACGGCCAGATCGTGGTCGCCCGCATCGGTGACGAAGTGACCGTCAAGCGCTTCAAGCGCGAGGGCAGCAAAGTTTGGCTGATTGCCGAAAACCCCGAATTCGCCCCCATCGAAGTCGACCTGAAAGATCAGGAACTGGTGATCGAGGGCTTGAGCGTCGGCGTCATTCGCCGCTGATCCAGGAGGCGTCATGCAGCAGTCCGCCCATTTATCGCAGCCCGCACAATTGCCATTGTTCGAAGCCTTTCTCGCACAGCCGGTACTGCCAGGCCTGAAAAGTCGCGAGCAGTCGCGCAAGCCCGGCCAACCAGAACTGTTCAGTGAACTGTCCCTGCGCGGCGCGCCAGGGCACTGCCAAAGCCTGTTGGCCCCTATCCTGCGCGAGCTGAGCGAAGAAGATGACGCACGCTGGCTGACACTGATCGCACCGCCGGCGAGTCTCACACAAACCTGGCTGCGTGACGCCGGCCTGAATCGCGAACGCATCCTGCTGCTGCAACCCGGAAGCAACCAGAGCGCCCTGCAACTGGCCTGCGAAGCGCTACGTCTGGGTCATAGCCACACGGTGGTCAGCTGGTTCGGCAACGTCAATGCCAGCATCCGCCAACAGCTCGTTCGTGCCGCCACCTGCGGAAATGCACAAAGCCTGAACATCCGCCTCGGCTGATGTCCAGGCTTTGCCTGTGACGCACTGCAGTGATGGCCCAACTGGCGTGTTCAGTGCAGAACCCGCGGCCCTTCATCTCGCTCGAAGTCACCTTCGACCAGCTTACCTGCCATCTGCACACCAACGCTGAGCATGGCTTTGGCCACTTCTACATGCTGCCCCTGAAGAAATGCCTTGGCATCTTCGGAGAAATCCAGGGTAACCAGCGAACCCTCGTCCTCGGCACGGCGCAGTTCGATCCGGCCATCAGGCAATTCGACAATTTCTAGAAAGGACGTTGACATAAAGGGCCTGCTGTTCACGAAAGGCGAGTAGTGTACCAGCCGCGCCGACTGTCAGCACTCACTCAACGCTTCTCGGAAACGTCTTACAAGCCCTTTTAGGTCCTGCCGCCAGCGCTCCAACTCCGCCCGAGACAGCACGACATCCTCGACTTCATCGAGATTGACAGCCTGGATCAATGGCTGGGTGACATCTGTCTTGGCGACTTTCTTCGCGACCGGTGGTTGGAACAAATCGGCATAAGCCTTGATCAACTGCGCCAGCCAGGTCTGCGGTTGGCGTGCCAGCTCAAGCATCTCGGCCATTTCCGGAATGGCGACGGTCTTCAGCGTGTCATCGTTAAGCAACAGCTCTGCACGCGCGGCGTTCGCCTGGGGCAGACGATAGAAGCCGGCAATCTCATGGCACAGCCCGAGCAACGCCCCATACAAATGGAACACCGCCGCCTCGCGCTCAGCCTGGATCAGCCCCTGGGCATTCATGGCCTGGCTCTGCTCGGCCTTGGCCATGGACTCAAGAGCCAGGCCTGCAAAGAACAGTTTCTGGTTGGTGCGGGTGTAGAGTTCCTGGGCCATTTCGGATGACCTCCCATGGGCAGCAAGGCGAATAGCTGCATCATAAATGATTGGGGCCGCAAAGCGGCCCCAATTGCAACACCGACGAATCAGCGCTTGTCTTCGACCTTCCACGCCTTGCCGTCGTAGAACGCCTTCCAGCCTGTCGGCTTGCCATCGACCTCGGATTGCACGTACTGCTCCTTGGTCTTGCGGCTGTAGCGAATCACCGCCGGACGACCGTCCGGATCCTTCTGCGGTGCGTCGCAGAGGAAGTGATACTTCGGATCGATCTCATGCTTGTGCGGGATGATTTCCAGCACCAGCGGCGCACGGGTCTCGCGATTTTTCGGGAACTGGCTGGCCGCCAGGAACAACCCCGAAGCGCCGTCACGCAGCACGTAGGTGTCGTCGACCTTCTCGCACTTGAGCTCCGGCATGTCCACCTTGTCCATCTTCGGTGGCGCAGCCTCGCCGCTCTTGAGCAACTTGCGGGTGTTCTTGCACGCCGGGTTGGTGCAACCGAAGAACTTGCCGAAACGGCCAGTCTTGAGCTGCATCTCGCTGCCGCACTTGTCGCACTCCAGGCTCGGCCCTTCGTAGCCCTTGATGCGGTAGCTACCCTCTTCGATCTCGTAGCCAGGGCAATCCGGGTTGTTACCACAGATATGCAGCTTGTGCTTTTCGTCGAGCAGGTAGGCGTCCATCGCCGTCGAGCAGATCGGGCAGCGGTGCTTGCCACGCAGCACCAGCGACTCGGATTCACCCTCGTCGTCAGCTGCGATCTCGTCACCCGGCACCAGATTGACGGTGGCCTTGCAGCGCTCCTTCGGCGGCAGGCTGTAACCCGAGCAACCCAGGAACACCCCGGTCGAGGCGGTACGGATCATCATCGGCCGACCGCATTCCTTGCAGGCAATGTTGGTCAAGGTCGGCTGATTGGCTCGCATGCCGTTTTCGCTGGACTCTGCTGTCTGCAGCTTCTTGCTGAAATCACCGTAGAACTCGTCGAGCACGTTTTTCCAGTCACGCTCGCCCTGGGCCACGTCATCGAGATTCTCTTCCATGCCGGCGGTGAAGCCGTAGTCCATCAGGTTGGAGAAGCTTTCGGACAAGCGCTCGGTCACGATGTCGCCCATCTTCTCGGAATAGAAGCGGCGGTTGTGCAGGGTCACATAGCCGCGATCCTGGATGGTGGAAATGATCGCTGCATAGGTCGACGGACGACCGATACCACGTTTTTCCATTTCCTTGACCAGGCTCGCCTCGGTGAAACGCGCCGGCGGCTTGGTGAAGTGCTGGCTTGGGTCGAGCTGGATCAACTTGAGCGTCTCGCCCTGCCCCATTTCCGGCAGCACGTCGTCCTCGCCCGGCTTGGCCTGTTGCGGCAACACACGGGTGTAACCGTCGAACTTGAGAATACGGCCCTTGGCACGCAACTCGAAATCGCCAGCCGCCACGGTGACGCTCGTGGACAGGTACTGCGCCGGTGGCATCTGGCAGGCCAGGAACTGGCGCCAGATCAGCTCGTACAGGCGCTCGGCATCACGCTCCATGCCACTGAGCTTGCTCGGGTGGGTGTTGACGTCGGAGGGACGAATCGCTTCGTGCGCCTCCTGTGCGCCTTCCTTGCTGCCGTAGACGACCGGAGCGGCCGGCAAGTACTGCTTGCCGAACTCGCTTTCGATGTAGCTGCGCGCCATTTCAACGGCATCAGTCGACAGGTTGGTCGAGTCGGTACGCATGTAAGTGATGTAGCCAGCTTCATACAGACGCTGGGCCATCATCATGGTCTTCTTCACCCCGAAGCCCAGGCGGTTACTTGCCGCCTGCTGCAAGGTCGAGGTGATGAAGGGCGCCGATGGCTTGCTGCTGGTCGGGCGATCTTCACGCTTGATCACGCTGTAGCTGGAAGCCTTGAGCTTCTCCAGCGCCGCCATGGCCTGCGCTTCGTTCAACGGCTTGAAGGCTTCGCCGTTCTCGCGCGCCACTTCGAAGCGCACCTTGGCGTTCTTCGCCGTGCCCAGGTCAGCATGGACCTCCCAGTATTCTTCGGGATTGAACGCACGGATCTCGCGCTCACGCTCGACCACCAGCTTCACAGCCACCGATTGCACACGGCCGGCGGACAGGCCACGGGCGATCTTGGACCAAAGCAGCGGCGAAACCATGTAGCCCACCACGCGGTCGAGGAAGCGCCGCGCCTGCTGGGCATTGACCCGGGCGATATCCAGGTCACCAGGCTGCGAAAACGCCTCCTGAATGGCCTTCTTGGTGATTTCGTTGAACACCACGCGCTTGTAGCGGCTGTCGTCTCCCCCGATGGCTTCGCGCAGGTGCCAGGCAATGGCTTCCCCCTCGCGATCCAAGTCGGTTGCGAGATAGATGGTGTCGGCATCCTTGGCCAAACGACGCAACTCGTCGATCACCTTCTCCTTGCCGGGAAGGATCTCGTACTTGGCCTTCCAGCCGGCCTCTGGGTCGACACCCATGCGCGCCACCAGTTGGCGCCGGGCTTTCTCCTTCGGCGTCAGCGCCGGAGCCTCACTCACGGTCTTGCCGCGCTTGGCCGCCGGTTCCTTGGCCGTACTGGCCGAACCGCTGGTGGGGAGGTCTCGGATGTGGCCGATACTCGACTTCACCACGTACTGGCTGCCCAGGTACTTGTTGATGGTCTTGGCCTTGGCCGGGGATTCCACAATGACCAGCGATTTGCCCATGGATCGGAGTATTCCTGAATCTGAAGATGAAAAACGCGTCAGGTGCCGGACGCGGCACCGCTATATATAGTGGCAAAAGAGTGAGGTCAAGCGCGGTCGTTCACTCGCGAGGCTTCCCGGCCAGTGCCGCAAGCCCCTCTTCGGCCTTGACCAAAGCAAAGCGTGGCACCTGCTCGCCGTCAACCTCGACCGACTCCTGGAACATCGAAAGTGGCCGCACCCAAAACCCATAGTCACCATACAGGCATTGGTAGAACACCATCCACTCTTCGCTCTCCGAGTGCCGCGCAACGCTGAAGACACGGTACTCAGGCCCTTTGTAATGCCGGTATACGCCTGGTTGTATCTGCATGCTGCTCACCCTCTTGAACAAATCCTGTAAAAAACAAAAACCGGGGCACAAGGCCCCGGCTGCTGTCCTGCGAAGCGATCAGACGCGTTCGAAGACAGTGGTGATACCCTGACCCAGACCGACACACATGGTCGCAACACCCAGCGTACCGCCATTCTGCTTCATGACGTTGAGCAGAGTGCCGGAAATCCGCGCACCGGAGCAACCGAACGGGTGACCCAGGGCGATGGCGCCGCCGTGCAGGTTAACCTTCTCATCCATCTTGTCGAGCACTTTCAGATCCTTCAGCACTGGCAGGGCCTGTGCGGCGAAGGCTTCGTTGAGCTCGAAGAAATCGATGTCGGCGATGGTCAGACCCGCGCGCTTGAGGGCTTTCTGAGTCGAAGGCACCGGCCCATAACCCATGATCGCCGGATCCACACCGGCTACTGCCATCGAACGAATCACGGCCAATGGCTGGATGCCGAGGTCCATGGCACGCTGGCCGGACATGACGATCATGCACGAGGCACCGTCGGTAATCTGCGACGAGGTGCCAGCGGTGACAGTGCCACCCTTGGGGTTGAACGCCGGCTTGAGCGCAGCGAGGCCCTCGAGGGTGGTCTCGGGGCGAATGGTTTCGTCGTAGTCAAAGACCTTGAGGAAGCCGTTCTCGTCGTAGCCCTGCATCGGGATGATCTCATCCTTGAACTTGCCTTCGACCGTGGCCTTGTGGGCCAACTGGTGCGAACGCAGGCCGAACAGGTCCTGCTGCTCACGGGTGATGCCGTGCATCTTGCCGAGCATCTCCGCAGTCAGGCCCATCATCCCGGAAGCCTTGGCAGCGTGCAAGGACAGGTGCGGGTTCGGGTCGACGCCGTGCATCATGCTGACGTGCCCCATGTGCTCGACACCACCGATCACGAATACATCGCCGTTGCCGGTCATGATCGCCTGGGCAGCGGTGTGCAGCGCGCTCATCGACGAGCCGCACAGGCGGCTGACGGTCTGCGCAGCGGAAGTGTGCGGGATCGGGGTCATCAGCGACGCCATGCGCGCGATGTTCCACCCCTGCTCCAGGGTCTGGTTGACGCAGCCCCAGATCACATCCTCGACCTCTTTCGGATCGACCTTGTCGTTGCGCTCCAGCAGCTTGCTGATCAGGTGCGCCGACATGTCCTCGGCACGGGTGTTGCGGTGCATGCCACCCTTGGAACGGCCCATCGGCGTGCGACCGAAGTCGACAATCACCACGTCTCTTGGATTCAGGCTCATATCAATAATCTCGCTCTAGCTCGTGGCCGTTCAGTTGAAGAAGCGCTGGCCGTTTTTGGCCATTTCACGCAGCTTCGCAGTCGGGTGGTACAGCGGACCCAGATCGGCGTACTTGTCGGCCAGGGCAACGAACTCGGCGACACCGATCGAATCGATGTAGCGCAGCGCACCACCGCGGAAGGGAGGGAAACCGATGCCGTAGACCAGGCCCATGTCCGCCTCGGCTGCAGTTTCGACGATGCCATCTTCCAGGCAACGCACGGTCTCCAGGCACAGCGGCACCATCATCCAGTTGATGATGTCCTCGTCACTGACTTCACGCTGCTCGAAGATCACCGGCTTGAGCACGTCCAGCACGGACGCATCGGCGACTTTCTTCGGCTTGCCGCGCTTGTCGGTCTCGTAGGCATAGAAGCCCTTGCCGTTCTTCTGACCCAGGCGATTGGCTTCGTACAGGGCGTCGACGGCGGAGCGGCGGTCGTCCTTCATGCGGTCCGGGAAGCCTTCTGCCATCACGTCGCGACCATGGTGGCCGGTGTCGATGCCGACCACGTCCATCAAGTAGGCCGGGCCCATCGGCCAGCCGAACTTTTCCATGACCTTGTCGATACGCACGAAATCGACGCCTGCGCTGACCAGCTTGGCGAAGCCACCGAAGTACGGGAACAGTACGCGGTTGACCAGGAAGCCCGGGCAGTCGTTGACCACGATCGGATTCTTGCCCATTTTCTTGGCGTAGGCCACGGTGGTGGCGACAGCCACTTCACTGGACTTCTCGCCACGAATGACTTCGACCAGCGGCATCATGTGCACCGGGTTGAAGAAGTGCATGCCAACGAAGTTTTCCGGACGCTTGAGCGCCTTGGCCAGCAAGTTGATCGAAATGGTCGAGGTGTTCGACGCCAGAATCGCGTCTTCCTTGACCTGCCCTTCCACCTCGGCCAGCACCGCCTGCTTGACCTTCGGGTTCTCGACCACAGCCTCGACGACGATGTCGACGTTGGCGAAATCGCCATACGACAGGGTCGGGCGAATGGCGTTGAGAGCTTCGGCCATCTTCGCCGGGGTCAGGCGGCCTTTCTCGACGCGCTTGCCAAGCAGCTTGGACGCTTCGTTCAGGCCCAGCTGGATAGCTTCCTCGCGGATATCCTTCATCAGGATCGGCGTGCCCTTGACCGCCGACTGGTAGGCGATACCGCCGCCCATGATGCCGGCGCCGAGTACGGCGGCCTGTTTCACGTCACGAGCGATCTCGTCGTGGGCCTTGGCTTTGCGCTTGAGCTCCTGATCGTTCAGGAACAGGCCGATCAGGCTCTCGGCGACCGAGGTTTTGGCCAACTTGGCAAAACCGGCAGCTTCGACTTCCAATGCCTTGTCACGGCCAAAGTTGGCGGCCTTCTGGATGGTCTTGATGGCTTCGACCGGGGCCGGGTAGTTCGGGCCGGCTTGACCGGCGACAAAACCCTTGGCGGTTTCGAAGGCCATCATCTGCTCGATGGCATTGAGTTTGAGTTTCTCGAGCTTGGGCTGACGCTTGGACTTGTAGTCCAGCTCACCGGCGATGGCGCGCTTGATCAGGTCCAGAGCACCGGCCTGCAGCAGTTCAGGCGCGACCACGGCATCGACGGCACCCACTTTCAGGGCGTCTTCGGCGCGGTTTTCCTTGCCCGAGGCGATCCACTCGATGGCATTGTCCGAGCCGATCAGACGCGGCAGGCGAACGGTGCCGCCAAAGCCCGGGTAGATGCCCAGCTTGACTTCCGGCAGGCCGATCTTGGCGCTGCTGGACATGACGCGGTAATCCGCCGCCAGGCACATTTCCAGGCCGCCGCCCAGGGCGATGCCGTTGATGGCCACGACGGTCGGCACCGCGAGGTCTTCGAAGTCGCTGAAGATACGGTTGGCTTCCAGGTTGCCGGCCACCAGCTCGGCCTCGGGCAGCTTGAAATTGTCGACGAATTCGGTGATGTCGGCACCGACGATGAACACGTCCTTGCCGCTGCTGACGATCACACCCTTGATGGAAGCGTCGGCCTTGATGGTATCCACGGCCTGACGCAGCTCGTTCAGGGTAAGGCGGTTGAATTTGTTGACGGACTCACCCTTGAGGTCGAACTTCAGTTCGACGATGCCGCTTTCAAGAGCCTTAACCGTGATGGCTTTACCTTCGTAAATCATCAACTGATCTCCACGATATGGAAGCTGAACTGTACACGCCGATCACTGGCAGGAAGGCCATCTTCAAGCCCTCCCCCAGGCACACCCGTCAGCGCGCTAGTCGGGATTCTGTACGAGCGATGTGAACATACAAACGCTCAATTCATACGCCCGTTTGATTTGGGTACGCACACATTCTCCGAAAAGGTCCGCGTTGTCAAATGCTCGAAAGCACCCGGAAAACGCGACTTTCCAGTCATTTTGTAACACCAGGGGATAAAACATGATGACAGTGATTGTCGATCATTCATGTCGACAATCGACTAACGGGTTGGGGGGCTACTTGAGCTGTCAGCCTGCTGATTTTTCATGCGCACATTCGAGACAAGGGTCTACACTGCCCTCGAATCGAATGTTTTCCCGGCCTGCCTGGCCAGCTTCACCACTGTGGGATCAGGGTTGCCCTGCTCCCACTTTTTTTGCGCATGCCTCAGGCGAGGGTTTCGAGGGTGTGGGCAATATCCTGCAATACTGATTTTTCGCCGCGCTCGCTCCAGTACAAGGCGATCATGCGGGTATCGGCCTCCACCTTGTAGACATTGGCCGGCAACCGCGCAAAACACTCCGCCAGACGCGGCTCCTCGCAGGGTTCACGCCATTTGTTCCACCACACCCCCGGGCTGACCTGCCAATAGCACCAGCTATCCTCACGCCCCTTGCGCCGCCCTCGGTGATACTGCGGACATGGGCTTGGGGGCTCGCTTTCCAGCCAGTGCGGCCACTGCTGGGGCGCCAGTTGCATGGCCAGACCCATGCGTCGCCCCTCCAGGCGCAGGCTCATCTGTTCGCTCTGCTTGCGCGACGGTCGCAACCAGGCCAAAGGGCTGAGAATCAGCGCAAGGATTGACACCACCAGCCATACCGTCATATCTGTAGTTCCCATAAAGCGTTGCAAATGAGCGGGTTAGTCTTTTTCACGCAAGACCTGCCAGAAAGCGACCATACTTTCACTATTGCGATTGTCAGGAGTGCCGCTCATGTCCTACGAACATCTTCTGGTTGCCGTCGACCTGACCGAGGAATGCGACCCGGTGATCAAGCGTGCCATGAAGCTCGCCGAACCCACCGGAGCCAAGGTTTCCCTGGTGCATATCGTCGAGCCGATGGCCATGGCATTTGGTGGCGACGTGCCGATGGACCTGTCGCAACTGCAGCAACAGCAGTTCGACCAGGCCAAGGAACGCATGGATCGCCTGTTCAACAAATATCCAGACATCCAGCGCGGCGATTCGCACCTGACCTACGGCCAGCCGCGCCAGGAAATCCACCAACTGGCCAAGGACCAGAAGTGCGACCTGATCGTGGTCGGCAGCCATGGCCGCCATGGTCTGGCGCTGCTACTGGGTTCTACGGCCAATGACGTGCTGCATGGGGCACCGTGCGATGTACTGGCGGTGCGCTTGCAGAAGAAAGAATGATATAGCCCGAGCCGGCCCTATCGCTGGGACTTGTCCCGCGATAGGGCCGGCTCGATCGACTCAACCTTCCAGCTCGGCCCAGCGCTCGACCAGCACATCCAACTCAGCCTGCAACTTCTCGAGCTTGGCCAGCACGTCCGACGTTTCGCCAATCGGCCGCTGATAGAAGCCAGGCGCGTTCACCTCTTCCTGCAGCACCGCCATCTTCTGCTCCAGCGCATCGATCTGCCCAGGCAGCATCTCCAGCTCACGCTGCAGTTTGTAGCTCAGCTTTTTCTTGCTGCTGTCGGCCACCACAGGCGCCACGGGCTCCGGGGCGACCTCGACCGCAACCTTCTCGACCACGGCACTGTTGAGCTCGGACTTGCCGCCCTTGCTCTCGGTCACGCCCAACAGCTTCGGCGAGCCCCCCTGGCGGATCCAGTCTTCATAGCCACCCACGTACTCACGCACCTTGCCCTCACCCTCGAACACCAGGGTGCTGGTGACCACGTTGTCGAGGAAGGCCCGGTCGTGGCTGACCATCAGTACCGTGCCCTTGAAGTTGGACAGCACTTCCTCGAGCAGCTCGAGCGTCTCGACGTCCAGGTCGTTGGTCGGCTCGTCCAGCACCAGCAAGTTGGCCGGTTTGCTGAACAGCTTGGCCAGCAACAGACGCGCACGCTCACCACCAGACAGCGCCTTGACCGGCGTGCGTGCACGCTGGGGGCTGAACAGGAAGTCACCGAGGTAGCTCAGCACGTGGCGATTCTGACCATCGATCTCGATGAAGTCGCGACCTTCGGCGAGGTTGTCGATCACCGTCTTCTCGAGGTCGAGCTGGTGACGCATCTGGTCGAAGTAGGCCACCTCCAGCTTGGTGCCGCGATCGACCTTGCCGGCGGTCGGCTCCAGGTCACCCAGCATGAGCTTGAGCAAGGTGGTCTTGCCGGTGCCGTTGGCGCCGAGCAGGCCGATGCGGTCCTGGCGCTGCAGGACCATGGAGAAATCCTTGACCAGCTTCGGCCCCTGAGGGTGCGCGAAGCTTACGTTTTCCAGCACCATCACCTGCTTGCCGGACTTGTCGGCGACCTCGATCTGGATGTTCGCCCTGCCCTGGCGCTCGCGACGCTCGCTGCGCTCCACGCGCAGGGCCTTGAGGGCACGCACACGGCCTTCGTTACGGGTACGCCGGGCCTTGATGCCCTGGCGGATCCAGACCTCTTCCTGGGCCAGGCGCTTGTCGAACAGCGCATTGGCGGTTTCCTCGGCGGCCAGCGCAGCCTCCTTGTGCACCAGGAAGCTGGCGTAGTCGCCGTTCCAGTCAATCAGCCCGCCGCGGTCCAGCTCGAGGATTCGCGTGGCCAGGTTCTGCAGGAACGAGCGGTCGTGAGTGATGAACAACACGGCGCCGTTGAAGCCGCTCAGGGCCTCTTCGAGCCAGGCGATGGCACCGATGTCCAGGTGGTTGGTCGGTTCGTCGAGCAGCAGCAGGTCAGGCTCGGACACCAGCGCCTGGGCCAGCAGCACGCGACGGCGCCAGCCGCCGGACAGCTCGGCGAGGGTCTTGTCGGCCGGCAGCTGCAGGCGGCTCAGGGTGCTCTCCACGACCTGCTGCAGACGCCAGCCGTCGCGGGCCTCCAGCTCATGCTGGACATGCATCAGCTTGTCCAGGTCAGCATCATTCTGGATGTTCTGGCTCAGGTGGTGATATTCGGCGAGCAGCGCACCGACGCCGTCGAGGCCCTCGGCGACCACATCGAACACGCTGCGATCGTCGGCCACCGGCAATTCCTGCGGAAGCTCACCGATCTTCAGTGCCGGCGCACGCCAGATTTCCCCTTCGTCGGGTTTCTGCTCACCCTTGACCAGGCGCAACATGCTCGACTTGCCGGTGCCGTTACGGCCGATAATGCACACCCGCTCGCCACGGGCGATCTGCCAGGACACTTTGTCCAGCAGCGGCATGGCGCCGAACGCGAGGGACACATCGCTGAATTTGAGCAGGGTCATGATCATCTCCAAAAACCGGGCGCGCATTCTACCTGACTTTCGCGGCTACTTCGCCCCTGCGTGACATTCCGGGTGCGATGGCAGCGAGCGCTTGGCGACGCGTTGTCGGTGTTAACGATTCGATACAAGCACAGTGCTTTCATCCATCGCCGGCAAACGGCTAAGCTAAGGAAACTAGATTTCAACAGTGCTGGCTTCGCCGTCACTTTTCATGGTTCAACTGCCCGGACGTATCATGCGCAGCCGCCTGTTCCAATTCGTTTCCTGCCTGGTGCTCACCGCTACGACCGCGAGTGCTGCACAGGCCATCGACATCACCCAGCAGCGCCAGTACTACGACGAGGCCAAGCGTGCCCTCGCCAAAGGTGACAAGGGTCCCTACCTGCGCTATGCCCAAGCGCTCAGCGACTATCCGCTCACACCCTACCTGGCCTACGACGAACTCACCGCGCGGCTGAAGACTGCCAGCAACGAGGAAGTCGAAGGCTTCCTCGCCAAACACGGTGACCTGCCCCAGGCCAACTGGATGAAACTGCGCTGGTTGCGCTGGCAGGCCGAACGCGGCGACTGGAAGACCTTCGCCAAATACTACGACCCGAAGCTGAACTTCACCGAACTGGATTGCCTCAACGGCCAGTACCAGTTGACCAACGGCCTGCGCGCCGAAGGTTTCGCGACTGCCGAAAAACTGTGGAACGTCGGCAAGTCGCAACCTGCGGCCTGCGACACCTTGTTCGGCCTGTGGGCCGCAGAAGGCCAGCTCACCGAGGCCCGCCGCTGGCAGCGTGCGAAACTGGCGGCCGAGGCGCGCAACTACAGCCTGGCCAACAACCTGGTGCAAACGCTCACCACACTCGGCCCGCAAGGCAAGCTGCTGGTCGATGTGGCGCAGAAACCCGAGCTGCTCAAGCAGCCTTCGCGCTTCATGCCGGTCAACGAAGCGATGTCCGATGTGGTCAGCCTCGGCCTGCGCCGCCTGGCTCGGCAAGATCCCGAGCAAGCCATGGCACTGCTCGACGACTACGCCCAGCGCATGCATTTTTCCCGCGACGAGAAGGTCGCCATCGCCCGCGAAATCGGCCTCACGCTGGCACGGCGCTACGATCCGCGTGCCCTCGACCTGATGACCCGCTACGACCCTGAACTGCGCGACAACACCGTCAGCGAATGGCGCATGCGCCTACTGCTGCGTCTCGGGCGCTGGGAAGAAGCCTACGAACTGAGCCGCCGCCTGCCCCAGGATCTGGCCGACAGCAGCCGCTGGCGCTACTGGCAGGCACGCAGCCTGGAGCTGGCACAACCCAACAATCCGCAGATTCCGCTGCTCTACAAGAACGTCTCGCGTGAGCGCGACTTCTATGGTTTTCTTGCTGCCGATCGCGCACAAACACCGTACCAGCTCAACAACAAGCCCCTGGTACTGAGCCAGCAGTTGATCAACAAGGTGCGTAACACCCCCGGCGTGCGCCGCGCTCTGGAGTTCCACGCCCGCGGCCAGATCGTCGAGGGGCGCCGCGAGTGGTACCACGTCAGCCGCCACTTCAACCGTGACGAAATGGTCGCCCAGGCCCGCCTGGCCTACGACCTGCGCTGGTACTTCCCGGCTATCCGCACCATCAGCCAGGCCAAGTACTGGGACGACCTGGACATCCGCTTCCCGATGGCCCACCGCGACACCCTGGTGCGCGAAGCCAAAGTCCGCGGCCTGCACTCGAGCTGGGTATTCGCCATCACCCGTCAGGAAAGTGCCTTCATGGACGATGCCCGCTCGCCAGTAGGCGCCAGCGGCCTGATGCAACTGATGCCAGGAACCGCCAAGGAGACCGCGCGCAAGTTCAGCATTCCGCTGGCCTCGCCTGCGCAGGTGCTCGATCCGGACAAGAACATCCAGCTCGGCGCCGCCTACCTGAGCCAGGTGCACGGCCAGTTCAACGGCAACCGCGTGCTGGCGTCGGCCGCCTACAACGCAGGCCCCGGTCGCGTACGTCAGTGGCTCAAGGGCGCCAAGCACCTGAGCTTCGATGTCTGGGTCGAGTCGATCCCGTTCGATGAGACACGTCAGTATGTGCAGAACGTGCTGTCGTACTCGGTGATCTATGGCCAGAAACTGAACGCACCCCAACCGTTGGTGGACTGGCACGAACGCTACTTCGACGACATGTGATCCGGCCCAGGCCCTGTCGGAGCAACCGACAGGGCCTCATGTCGGACCGGGTTAACTTTCGGTTAATCAGTCTGCTCCAGCATGGTGCACTCAATGCACTGCCAAGGCGTCGACATGCGTGTTCTCCTGCTCTTCCTGACATTCCTGCTCGCCGGCCCGCTCCAGGCCAATCCCTTCGCTCCCAAGTCGGATTTCCTGCCGGTGAATCAGGCTTTCGTCCTGAGCCAGGACCGCTTGCCTTCCGGGCAGATGCGCCTGTATTTCCAGATCAAGGATGGCTACTACCTCTACCAGAAGCGCCTGAAGTTCGACGGCATTCCCGTCGATCAGCAACCGCAACTGCCTGCGGCTCTCAACCATCATGACGAGTTCTTCGGCGACAGCGCCGTCTATCGCACCGAACTCGAGTTGCTGCTGCCCGCCAACGCCACTGGCGAACTGCGACTGGGCTGGCAGGGCTGCGCCGATGCCGGGCTATGCTATCCACCGCAAACCACCGTGATCGACCTGGGCGGCCAGCCGGCTTCTGCTGCGCCAGCGGCACCGGATGGCGGACAAGCCAGCGACCAGGCCCTGGCCAGCGGCCTTCAGCACAGCAGCCTGGCCTGGAGCCTGCTGGCGTTCTTCGGCCTGGGTCTGCTGCTGGCCTTCACCCCCTGCTCGCTACCGATGCTGCCCATCCTCGCCGGGTTGGTCATGGGCAATGGTGCCAGTGCACGACGTGGCTGGATTCTGGCCGGCGTCTACGTTCTGAGCATGGCCTTGGTGTACGCCGCACTGGGTGTGGTCGCCGCGCTGCTCGGCGCCAGCCTGCAGGCCTGGCTACAGCAACCTTGGCTGCTGGGCAGCCTGGCCGGCCTGTTCGTGATCCTCGCCCTGCCGATGTTCGGGGCCTTCGAACTGCAACTGCCCGCCGCCGTGCGTGACCGCCTCGATCGTGCAGGCCAGGGAGCGCGTGGCGGCAACCTGTATGGCGCAGCGTTGCTTGGCGCGCTCTCGGGCCTGCTGATGGGGCCGTGCATGACCGCGCCACTGGCCGGTGCGCTGCTCTATATCGCGCAGAGCGGCGATGTGGTTCAGGGTGCGCTGGTGCTGTTCAGCCTGGGGCTGGGCATGGGCGTACCACTGCTGTTGCTGGTCACCCTGGGCAACCGCTACCTGCCACGCCCTGGAGCCTGGATGAACCTGGTCAAGGGCGTGTTCGGCTTCGTCTTCCTGGCAATGGCGCTGTACACCCTGCGCAGCCTGCTGCCAGAACCACTGCTGCTGGCACTGGTCGGCGCCTGGCTGATTGCCCTGGCCTGGGCTGCATGGCCTGCCCTGCAGCGTCTGCCGGCACTACGAGCCCTGCCGTTGCTGGGTGCGCTCTGGGGTGGCCTGTTGCTGGTCGGCGCTGCCGCGGGTGGCAGCGATCTGTGGCAACCGCTGCAGCCATTCACCGGTGGTGGCGCCGCGCCGATGAGCAGCGCCCATGACCAGCGGGTCATCACCATCGACAACCCGCAGGACCTGCAGCGCGAACTGGATGCCGCCAAGGCGCGCAACCAATGGGTGTTAGTCGACTACTACGCCGACTGGTGCGTATCGTGCAAAGTGATGGAGAAACAGGTATTTGCCCGCAGCGACGTGCAGGCCAGCCTCGACGGCGTGCAATTGCTGCGCCTGGATGTCACTGCCGACACCCCCGCCAGCCGCGCATTGCTGCAGCGCTACCAGGTTCCAGGCCCGCCCAGCCTGATCTGGATCGGCCCGGAAGGTGACGAGCGCCGTGCCCGGCGCATCACCGGCGAAATCGACGCGGCAGCGTTCCTGCAACACTGGGCCCAGACCAGGAGTCAAGGTTGATGCTGACGGTAACCCTGGGGCCATTGACCATGGCCCTGAACCACCTGCTGCTGCTCAGTGCATTGGGCATCGCTTGCCTGGTCGGCTGGTGGGTGGCCCGCCGTGGCGGCGAAAGCCCCGAGTCGGCACTGTTCAATCTGTTTCTGGTCGGAGTCCTCAGCGCCCGTGCAGGCTTCGTCCTGGAGTACTGGGCGATGTACCACGACGAGCCACTGCAGATCATCGACATTCGCGATGGCGGCTTCCAACTCTGGAGCGGCCTGGCGGGCATCGTCGCTGCTGCCTTGTGGCAAGGTCGACGCCGTCCGGGCCTGCGCCGGCCACTGGGCTGGGCACTGTTCAGCGGCGCCCTGTTCTGGGGGCTGGCAAGCCTGGGCAGCCACCTGTACAGCAAAGGCACCGAACTGCCCGATCTGAGCCTGCGCAACGCCAGCGGCGAGTCAGTGGCCCTGCACAGCTACCGCGGCACACCCCTGGTCATCAACATCTGGGCCACCTGGTGCCCACCGTGCCGACGGGAGATGCCCGTGCTGCAGCAGGCCCAGAGCGACTACCCCGACGTGACCTTCCTGTTCGTCAACCAAGGCGAAACACCCGAAAGCGTCAGTACCTTCCTCGCCACGACCGGCCTGAGCCTGAACCACGTGCTGTTCGACGGCAGTGGGCAACTGGCGCAACGGGTCGGCTCCATGGCCCTGCCCACCACTTTGTTCTACAACGCCGAGGGCCGCCTGGTCGGCAGCCATCTCGGCGAGCTGTCCCGCGCCAGCCTGCACAACGCCCTGGAACCTTTGAAGCGGGCCGTGGCGCCCGCCCCCGCCGTACAAGGAAAATGACATGCGACTGACTGCTCTCCTGCCCCTCTCCCTGGCCCTGCTCGTCGCGCCCCTGGCCCAAGCAGAGCCCTGGCCCAAGCCGATCCAGCAGATGGAGGCCAAGGGCGCGGTGATCAAGGGCACGTTCGACGCGCCCAATGGCCTGCGCGGCTATGCCGCCGAGTACCATAGCAACGGCATCGCCCTGTATTTGACCCCCGACGGCAAGCACGTACTGGTTGGCAGCCTGTTCGATGAACAAGGCCAGGACCTGAGCGCCGAGCCATTGGACAAGCTGGTCTACACACCGATGAGCAAGGAAATCTGGGCGAAGATGGAAAAGACCGCCTGGATCCAGGACGGCAAGGCCGATGCGCCACGCATCGTCTACCTGTTCAGCGACCCCAACTGCCCGTACTGCAACATGTTCTGGCAACAGGCGCGGCCTTGGGTCGACTCGGGCAAGGTGCAATTGCGGCATATCATGGTCGGCATCATCCGTCCGGACAGCCCGGGCAAGTCCGCCGCGCTGTTGTCGGCGAAAGACCCTGCCAAGGCACTGCAAGACCACGAAAGCGCTGGCAAGGCCAGCACGCTCAAGGCACTGGACACCATTCCCGAACCCACACAGAAGCAACTCGCAGCCAACCAGGCGTTGATGGAAGAAATGGGGCTGGGCGCAACGCCTGCGATCTTCTACCAGGATGAACAGGGACAACTGCAAAGCCAACAAGGCGCGCCACGCCCGGAAATGCTCGGCAAGATTCTGGGCAAGCGCTGACCTGATAAATCTGTCAGGTGCGAGACCGACGCAGTCTCCCTAGACTCCTCTTATCGCACCCTCGCGGCCACGCGATCGGTGCGCAGGATGCGATGAGAAGAGGGATCGCCGATGCCTGCCACCAAGGCTGCACGCTACCATGCCGAAACACCGGACGTGACGGTGCTGTCCGGTGCAGCAGGCGCTATGGTGACGCTGCGCCTGCTGCGCTCCCCGCAGGATGGAGCAGACATACCCGCAGCAAAACTGCTGCGTAACCGCATCCATGCAGATGCACTGACCCGCACCGTCCGCCAGTTCGGTGCCCGAGCATTGCAGGTATCGGCAGGCACAACGACGCTGGCCGATGCCACGACGGTCGCCAGCCTCGGCGGCCGGCAGTTGAAGCTGCACACCACCGACGGCGATACCTCACTGTCGCTTGATGATGCCACTGGTCGACCGCTGTGGACCTGCAACGCCCAGGGTACCCACCACACGCACACCTATGAAACCCCAGATCAAGGCGGGCGCAAAAGCGCGGTTTTCGAGCAACCGGCCGCCGGCATCGCACGTATGCGCGAGCGCCTGGTGTATGCACCAGCCACTGCTGCCGACCGCCAGCGCAACCTGGCAGGTGCCACGCTCAAGCATTTCGACAACGCAGGCCTGACCCACACAGCCTTGCTATCGCTGACCAGCAAACCTCTCGAAACCCGGCAACAGCTGTTGCAGCCTCACGCCGAACAACCCGATTGGGCTGGCAGCAGTGAGGGTGATCTGGAAGAGAACATACTGATCACCGTTAACCGATACAACGCAGTGGGCGATGTGCTGGTACGCACCAACGCAGCCGGGGTCACGAGCTCTAAGACACTGGACGTCAGTGGCGCAGTACGCCAGATACATTTGCGCCAGGGTGCCAAGGAGGCCATGGCGCTCGCGGCAGTCACGCGCAGGGCCGATGGCATGGTCACGGCGCAGACGTCTGGCAATGGCGTGGTCGACCTCTATGGCTACTCGCCCACCAGTCAGCGCCTGATTCAACATCGTACGCAGCGCCCAATTGATCATGCGCTGGGCTATCTGCTGATCAGCGACCTGCACTATGGCTACGATCCCGCAGGCAACATCCTCGCCCTCGATGACCAAGGTGCCGACCCTCAGTGGCATGACAACCAACAGTCCGACGGCCTGCGCGAATACGCCTACGACACCCTCTACCGCCTGGTCGAGGCCAGCGGGCGCGAGCGCAGCCCGGTCGGTGCCTACTGGTCGTCCTCCTTCGGAACGTCCGACCGCAAGGGCGGCATGGTCTGGACACCTTACAGCGAACGCTACGAATACGACGACGGTGACAACCTGATCACCTTGAGTCACAACGGTGGTGCCGGCAAGCGCACACAGCACCTGTGTGTGTCGACCCAGAGCAACCGCGCAATGCCCGAGGGCCAGGGGCTGACACCAGACAACGGCTTCCTGCCTGGCGGCCTGCAGAAACAACTGGTCGATGGCCGGGCACTGGCTTGGTTGGCCGATCACCAGCTGGCTCAGGTGTCGCTGATCAAACGCGCCAACGGAGCGGCGGATGATATCGAGCAGTACCGCTACGCCAATGGCGGCACCCGCCGTCGCAAAATCAGTACGGTGCGCATGGCCAACGCAATCCAGACCACCCTGACGACCTATATCGATGACTGCGAGGTACGCCTGCGCACGCTCGAAGGCCAGCCCCAGGCGCTCAAGCAGGTGGTGATCAGCGAAGTCGAGCAGGTGCGTTGGATTGAAAATCGCCTGAGTACCGAGGTTCACCTGCGCTATGGATTTAGCGATCATCTGGGCAGCAGTGCGGGAGAAACGGACGAGGCGGGAAACATCGTCTCGCGTGAGGAATACAGCCCCTATGGCGAAACAGTTGGCCTGGATGAGCAGGCAGCGGAAGTCGACGGATTAACCCAACGTACGTCGCGCCAGGCCGGCAAGGAGCTCGATGCCAGCGGTCTTTACTACTACGGCTGGCGATACTATCAGACGGGGTTGGGCCGATGGCTGAGTGCCGATCCCGGTGGGCTTGTTGATGGCCCGAATCTGTATCGGATGAATAGAAATAATCCTCTGCGCTTTCGTGACGCTATGGGGATGTCTCCAGAAGACGATCCGAGCAACCCGAATATAACAATAGACGTCATAAAAATTATCGCAGCCGCACTTACTCTTTTTCTTTCGTACACGCCACTTGGTTATCAGGTAGCCGCTAACTGGGTGAAAGGCATACCCGTGGTAGCCACCTTATTGCAGCACCTTCGATCATTCGACGGCTTAACACTCGCAGGCGTCAATATTAGCAGGGTAGCCACCATCGCTCTTGTCTCAGAGCTACTTTACTACGACTATCACGGCATCGATGATAGCCGCACGACATGGTTACGCGAGACGACTAACATTTCATCTACCGTATCCGTTCTTGCTCCACTTGTTCGAACGCATATCAAGGATCACCTGAAGGGGATAAATGATCTAAGAGAGGG